>CANQMA010000007.1 GCA_947624875.1 uncultured Lachnospiraceae bacterium | reverse complement strand
AAGGGTAAATTCCGCTTATGTAAAACTAAATTCCACTGTAGGATGGGAGAGTGGAATTTAAAATTTTAATTTTGGTTTTTATTCCAGATTTAATTTCCTGTCCAGCATAAAATAGGTAATGACGGTGCATGCGATGCCTTCCACTACCTGTAATCCCAAACTGTAAAACAGCACGTGATGTAACATCTTTGTTTCATCCACTAACATCATATCCGTTCCGGTAAATGCCATCACTGAAAGAAATATCATTCCGATCACCTGATTTATCATGTAAATTGCCAGGTATGTTAAAAAAGCTCCCATCACCTTATGATTGGTAAATCTCTGCCCGATACTGAAACAGGTATACGGCATGACAATGCCATTATATATTCCAAAGATTACAAGAACGGCAACACAGATAAATTCTGTCAAATATTTGTCTTGGACCACTTCCCATAACGGTTGGATTATTTCTGTAAAGGCCTGCCAGACGCCAAAACCGCTCTCTACGGTAAACACAGCCGCAATTATCAGCAGAATGGATAGAACAAACCATGAATAACTGACGAAGATTTTGCTGATTAAGTGTTGTCCGGTAGTAACCGGCAGCGTAAAGGATAAATATCCCTCGTCTTTCAGCATATTGTCGTAAAACCGCTTGATAATCAGAATAACGGTCAGAACTCCCACTGCGAAAAGCGTCAGGAAAAACGTAATCATCAGCAGCGTAGTAATTATCGTATAGACGCTGCTTGAAGAAACGGTCTCTCCGGCGCCCGTCTCTACTTCCAGCATAATTTTATTTAATATCGTCACAACAATTAGAACAAGATACAATGGCAGAAAGGCTCTGGCTGTCGCTTTATACTCATTTTTGATTAATTTTCCTAACATTTGAATACCTCCCTGAATAATTCGTCTACGGATTTGCCATACTCCTCCCTGATTTCATCGACGCTTTTGTGCAGCATAAATGTTCCGCCCCGAATCATCAGCACCTCGTCTAAAATATTTTCTATATCGGAAATCAGATGGGTAGAAAGGATAACCGACGCTTTTGGATTATAGTTTGTAATAATCGTATTTAAAATATAATCGCGCGCCGCCGGATCGACGCCTCCAATCGGTTCGTCCAAAAAGTACAAATCCGCCTCCCTGCTCATCACCAAAATCAACTGCACCTTTTCCTTTGTTCCCTTAGACATGGATTTCAGCTTATCCTTTGGGCTGATATTCAATTTATCCAGCATATCGTAAGCTTTTTCCGCATTAAAATCCTCATAAAAATCCTTAAAATATGCAATCGTGTCTTTTACCCTCATCGAATGATTCAGGTATGTTCTCTCAGGAAGATATGAAACCATTTTCTTTGTCTTCACCCCAATCTTTTCCCCGCCAATCAAAATGGTTCCGGCAGAAGGCGTCAGCAGTCCGTTTGCAATTTTTATCAGCGTCGTCTTTCCGCTGCCATTCGGTCCGAGCAGTCCCACAATTTTCCCGCTTTCAATGGAAAAACTGAGATCTTTCAGAGCCTCAAATCTGCCATACCTTTTCGTTAAATGCTCGCACTGTAATATTGTACTCATTTTTTCTCTCCCTTCTCTATCAACGCTATGATTTCTTCCTTATTAAATCCCAGACTTTCCATCTGCCTCACATATATCTGCGTATTTTTTACGGCTTTTTCGGTTTTCATCTTTTGCAGAATGTCCTGATTCTGCGTTACGGTTTTTCCGGCGGTGCGGTTCGTCACAATCAGCCCTCTGTTTTCCAGTTCCGCCATGGCTCTCTGCATCGTATTCGGATTCACGGATGCTTCCGCCGCCAGTTCCCTGACGGAAGGCAGTTTCGCTCCTGCCGGATATTTTCCGGAAATAATCATCTGCTCTATCTTTTCTAACAACTGTGTGTATATCGGTCTATCGTTTTCAAATTTCCATGCCATAATTTCCTACTTTTTTGTATTATTGTATTAAGTACTTAGTACAATAATACACGTTTCGTAACAATCTGTCAACTTTTTTGTCATTTTCTAAAACACATATTTTGACACACAGAAAAAACAGCAGTCCTGTTGTAAGGACTGCTGCTTCTGCTTTAACGTTTTATTTTTCCGAAATAATCTTCTTAACGCTTTTATCAAAAGTCCGGCGCGGCATCATAACCAGCCGCCCGCATTTTTTGCATTTTACTTTAATGTCTGCTCCGACTCTGATAATTTCCCACTCATTGCTTCCGCATGGGTGTCCCTTTTTTAATACGACAAGATCTCCAAGACGATACTCCATTACTTTAACACCCTTCCAATTCCAACAATATCTTTGATTCTATTCTCATTTAAAGTCTGCCCTTCTTTTTCCGCAATCATTCCATTGCCGACATATAAGGATACATGATAAATATCAAGCGTCCTTCCCGGCGTGCTGTACTGCACCGCTCCGTCATAATCGCCATAGAAAATCAGATCTCCCGGTTTTAACTGGTCTGTTCCTACATAGCCGTAATAAATAATTTTCCCCTTGGAATTCAGATAATCAAACATTGCTCCCGAAGAGAGCGGTCCATTGATGTTGCTGATCTTTTTGTGGGATTGCTTATAAACTTTGTATCCTTTCCAAACCAAGGCAGAACAGTCATAATAGCCTTTTTTCCGTCTTTTCTTCTGACTATATTTCCAATTATTCAAAATAAAGTTACAGCGTTTTATGATTCTCATAACGCCTTTCGGCGCAACTTCCAGCCGATAGGAGCATGTAACATTTCCAAATGAAATATCAAAATAGGAAACGCCTGCTTTTTTCGTCCATACCGTACCATCCGCTGTGATGGTGGCAACGGTCTTATTTCTCGAACGATATGTCGGCGTAATCCCTGTAATCCCACTGATTTGGAAGTTATATGCAGCATTCAGTTTCACGACAGACGGCGGCGGTAATATCTGCGGCTCGTACACATGATATGTAACTGTAAATTTTTTCCCATCTACTGTCAATTGCATGGTGCCGCTGCCGGCTTTTACCCCACTGACTGCAACCTTAGAATGATATACCGAAGTGTAAATATAATTGGCATCATATTCCCCCAGGCTGATTTTACTAGAGGCATTTAGTCCGCTAAACGACAGATATCTCTGCCACTGTGTGAAAGATTGATCCGGTTTATACAGAGAAATATCCGTTGTATTTATCTTTGGATCAGACACACTGACATCCACAGAATACTCTGTACTGCTTCCATTCGTAAAAGTCACTTTTGCAGTGACCTTCGCAGTCCCTTCTTTTAAGGTGTTTGTATTCGCAACAATCTTTTGGTCTGTCTCAGCTTTCGGAACAGATAAAATTGTTTGATTGTTTGTGCCCCATACAACTTTTTTTACAGTTGCCGCATTTACATTTGCGAGAATCAGTCTCAGTTTTTTCCCTTTTGCCCACGAAATATATTCCCGGACAATTTTATTCTTTGATGTATATCTAAAAATTGTCTGGCTGTTTAGATTCACTGCGTGTTGAATTTGATAGTCCGCAGAACCTACATTGACGGTACACCGGGCAAACCCTCTGGCATTTTTCGCGGTAATCGTTGCTGTCCCCGGATTTTTTGCGGTCACCAGACCTGTATTCTTATCGACGCTTGCAATATCCGTATTTGAGGAAAGATACGTTACTTTTTTTACAGAACTGGCTGTCAGCTGTGCCGTTTGCCCTTCAATCAATGTCGCCGTAGTCATATTCAGCGTTACGCTTCTGGAGGAATCCGGAACCGTAACTTTACAAGTATAATATTTCTTTTTCACTTTTGCCGTAATCGTCGTTGTCCCATAATTTAACGCTTTTACTTTTCCTTTTTTTGATACCGTGGCTGTAAAATAGTTACTGGAACTCCACTTCACTTTTGCGCCCTCTGGAATATTGTAGAGTCGCAATTTATATTTTGTTCCCTTTACAAGGGTCAGCTGACTGCATGAAATAGAGATATCTGCCGCATCAGCCCTTCTTACGGGAACCGGAAAAAGCATACATATCATCAGCGCAAACGCAGCCATCTGCAATCTTTTTTTCTTTTGATGATTGATAGAAGACATCACAATCTCCTTTTTCTCTTGTATTTTTTTTCAAATATGAAAACTTTATCCTAACAAAAAGTGGAATCACAAGATTGCGATTCCACTTGAGAGGCGAGTACCAGATTTGAACTGGTGATAGCGGTGTTGCAGACCGATGCCTTACCACTTGGCTAACTCGCCGGAAATTTAGAACTCCTTTATTATAACAAGGGCTCTTTTTATCGTCAAGATGAATCCGCATTCACCCGCGGTTCTTTTCTTTCTTAACGAAAATGACTCCAAGGGGATTTGAACCCCTGTTACCGCCGTGAAAGGGCGGTGTCTTAACCGCTTGACCATGGAGCCGGACGTTGCCGCAATGCAATGCAGCCTTTATAATTTATCAAAACAATTCTTATTTGTCAATAATAAATTATATGTTATGACTCCTGTAAAATGCACTTTTACCCTAACGGATTATGGTCATATATAAAACTTAAAATTTCATTTTCGGAAATCGCTTTACATACTGCCTGACCCCAGTCTGTGGTGCTGCATGCAGTAATAATCATACATAAAATCCACAAAATCACAAGCGCCTCAAACAATCCCATCAACGCGCCGCCCGCAGTATTAAATAAGTGAATCACCGGAAGTTTTGTAAAGATATCCAATACCCCAATGAGTATCCGGAACAAAATAGATAACAGAACGAATAACAACACGAAGGTCACTGCATTTAACACTAAATCACTTAAATAGGAAGTAATATATCCGACAATCCCATCAACCTGCATATCAATGTAATCCTGATTGTTCTCTTTTAAATTTTCTTTGATGCTGTTTGGCAGCGGCAGGTGTTCGATAATGGCTTCCTGATTTCCGGTTCCGGTTTGTATGATTTTCTGTTCTTTTGTAATGCTTCTTACTTTTTCTTCAACATATCCATGAATACTTGTCTGAATGCTTTCATAGACGACGGTTTTTTTAATAATCTGATTGGTAACCGGTGTCAATATATGAATTAAGATCAGAATAATGATGATGGAAAATAGAGAAAAGGTCATTCGAACCAATCCTCTTTTTAAACCAAGCAGGACCATGATAATTACAAATATTCCTGTTCCTATCAGTATACTGTTTCCCATTTTGCTTCTCCGTTATATCAATTTAATTTTTTGTATTTTCGAGTTTGTTATCAATATAAATACTCTTTCATCTTCTAATGGGATAAATCCGCGGATATCCCCTTTAAATGTATAATGAAATTTTTGAACTCCATTAAAGGAAATCAACTGGCAGTTTAAATCATCAAACATCAGTACCTGATCTCCGGAAAAATCAATATTATCAAAATGAAAAGATGTCCGGATCGTCGTTTCCTTTTTCCCCTTAAAGTTGTAAATATCTATTCCATAGGAATCTTTTTTGTCATCTGCTTTCTGTACAATTCCCAGATATTTTTCATTCATAAATACTTTTTCAATCGAATCCTTGATTGGAATATCATCCTTTAATTTTGGTTTTCCCCCAATATCATAAATGGAAATGACGTTTTCTCCTACCGCAACTGCGCAATCTTTCGAAATAATGGAAACAGACGGAATCAGGGTCTCCTGATATTGGTCAAACTCCGCAGAGATGCGATTGTCGTATTTACTTCCATCTTTTGAAAAATCATAAAAGACTACTTTAGTATTAAACGCTCCGCCTTTTACGGAAAGATAAGAGACCATTAACTGCTGCCCGTCATCAGAAAGTGAAAAATCAAGCGGGTACCCGTTTTCATCAATCAGGGTTTTATGTGATATGAGTTTTTTCCCGGAAACATCAAAGGCCTCGATATAATTTGCATTTTTCCCTTCTTCCATGACTACCACAACGCCCTGTTCTGCTACTTCCAGTTTTGTGATTGGATAATTGACGGTAATCGACCCTTCTGCTCCTTCTCTATTATAGATAAAAATATCATTTGTACTTTTGTCTGCAATGCCCAGGTAATCTCCGCACACATCGACAATTGGCGTCTTCATTTCGTGCGCCACATTCCATTTTATTTCCTTCCCATCGATATAGGAAATTCCATCATTGCTATACTTCACCACAAAGTTTCCAAATGGAACATATTTGCTGTTCTCCGTACTCTCATTGTCGATTGACGTAATTACTTTATAATGGTTATAGTGATAAAACCGGTCAAACAAATAAGTAGCAAGAAGCGCTGCAAGCAATATCAGTATGACAAAAATCGCAACTGCTTTCCGCCTCCTGAGCACTGACTGAATTTTCGACCACCATTCAAAAGAAATCCTATGCCGGTGAATTGATTGTATTTTTCTTGAACGCATTCGTCCTCACGTATTGATCCCTTCGTTAATATATAAAGATTATACAATATCTTTCCAAGAATAACACTATCTTTTTTTCTTTTCCGAGGGATTTCCTTATGGCAGTAAAATCTTTTGTCCATCAATAATCGTATAGTCGTCATCAATATGATTCAGTTCTTTGATTTCATCGACCATACTGCTGTTCCCATAATATTTCATACTGATATCGTACAGCGTCTGACCTTTTTCTACTGTATGGTAAGTTCCGGAAAAAGCGCTTGCAACCGCCTTTTGCGTTTGTTGCACCGTCGTTTTATTCTGAGAAACCTGTTTTGACGTTGCGGGTACCGTTTGCTCAGAATTTGTCTCCATGATTTTCGTCTCTGCATTTGTTTCTGCATTCTGCTGCATCGTTGTCGTTGTGCCGCTGTATGCGTCAATAATTTCATTGACCGCCTGCGCTTCCTGCTTCAGGTTATAGTTGGCTAACGTCTGTTTTATATTTTTTAGTTCCCCATAGTTGTTAAGCATAACCACTGTTGATAATAATAAGGCAACAATCAGCATCCCGCTGATTCCATAAGCCAGTCTTCCCTGCCTGCGTCCTTCTATCCCGGCTTCCACGAGACTTTTTTGAATAATTTTCTTTTCTTTAATCTCTTCGTTTTTTCGTGAAGCCAGAACTTCTTCTTTGCTTTCTTCAGAAATCTGCTTTTCTTTCTCTTTCCCCTGCTGGTTTCCGAGACTCTTTACATATTTTTTCATCTTCTCATTCTTTTCATAATAGATATAATACCCTTTCTGTTTCAAAAAGGACGTCTGTTCATAGAGGTAAAACCCATCTTCATTTTCTGTACGGTCCGACAAAAAACATACTTTATTATTTCCGGCAAAATTATCCAAGTGAATTTTTCGTATTCCGTTCATATCATCAGACACACGGTATGGAACAGAAATATACCAGCCTACAATATCCAATTTGTCAAAATACTTCTTTTTATCCTGATAAACGGTGGACCATATTTCATCATCAAAAATAATACTATTTTCTATGACTTCACGGATTTCTATCATTCCCTTAATAAATATGTAGGAATTTCCACCACTGTTTTGCACCATTCCCAAAAGAACGCCGTATCGAATATCGCCTTCCTTTTCCGGTCTCTTCTTTAATCGATTGATTACATAATCTTCTATGTATATTTTTTTATTCGAAGTCGTTGTTCCGATTTGTTTAATGTTTTTTGGAATTCTGACATTCTCCTGATTTTCCCGTTCTTTACCACTATAAACTTTTTCTATCATGAAACCTCCCCCTTCTTGTTCTTTCTCTCCGATCATAGCACAAGGGGGATGTTTGATTTTGTCAAAACGCTGTACTGAAATCACTATTTTTAGTGACAAAAATAACAGCCTTTCAACATCTTTGACGGCAATCTCTTAAAAAAATATTCAGAGTTCCACAACCTGACTCAAAACCTGACCAATCGCATCATGAATGACCAAATCTGCTCTCGCGTCTTTTGATGTTGTACTTTTATTGATTAAAACTAAATGATTTCCCTGAAAATAGTCAATAAGTCCTGCCGCCGGGTAAACTGCCAAAGAGGTTCCGCCTACAATCAGCACATCCGCCAAAGCAATCGCCTGAACGGATTTTTGGATTGTTTTCTGGTCCAGTCCTTCTTCATATAATACGACATCCGGTTTAATCGTCCCTCCACAAGTACACTTCGGCACGCCGGAAGAATTTAAAATATCTTCCAGAGAATACTTTTTGCGGCATTTTTCGCAATAATTATTATGCACTGTTCCATGTAATTCATAAACTTCTCTGCTTCCTGCCGCCTGATGCAGCCCGTCAATGTTTTGTGTAATGACTGCTTTTAATTTCCCCATCCGTTCCAATTCAGCCAGCGCTCTGTGTGCATTGTTTGGCCTGGCTTGTGGAAACAACATCTTATTTCGGTAAAACCGGTAAAATTCATCTGGATTCTGTTGATAAAATGTATGGCTCAAAATAGTCTCCGGCGGATAATCATATTGCTGATGATACAATCCATCCACACTTCTAAAATCAGGAACCCCGCTCTCTGTGGAAACTCCGGCGCCGCCAAAGAATACAATATTGTCACTGCGGTCAATGATTTCTTTTAATTGAAGTATCTTCTCGTCCATAATATACCCCTTTCTCCGTTGATATTTTTATTTTATCACTTCTATACCGGTTACTCCACTTGAAAATTCTTTCCCGCTTTAAATCTGCTCTGCCCTAATTCCTCTCACCGCTATCCTTAATGATATATGGGTTTGCTCCGGGGATAATGACAATCGGCTTTTCCAAACGGACGCTTTTATAATTCAGAGGCATCCGCAGAACTTCTTTTTGATCTTGTTTTGCAAAAAAATCCTGCATGGGATCCTGCGGCTCAAAAGTCTCCTTTCTTCTCAATTTTTTTCCCCATTTCCCTAAGATTTTTTTGAGCTGCTTTCCAAATTCTTTTTTCTCTGTCGGTTCTACAAACTCCTCCGGAAACTCTATAAATTCTTTCTGTATCTCTCTCTGCTCTTCTAAGGGTTCCTCTTCCGTTTCATCCTGCCTCTGGAGCAGTTCCCATATATTTTGCAGCGTAAAAGTTCCACCCGCCACAATGCGCTGGATTCCGTAAACAATTTCTACTGCTTTCTTATCTTCATAATCCACATATTCCAGCAGGCTGTCAAAGAACTTTGCGCACTTGTTTAAATTGGAATCTCCCTGCGCGTCATAACAAAAGAAAAACTGTCCATCCGGTTCTCTTACAAAGATGTAATCCAAATCGTACATAATATTCCTGTAATCCAATAGATATTCCCGCAGATTTTCAGATAATCGTTTGAATGCTTCCAGAAATTGGAGAATGTCTTCTCCGCTTATTTTTTTCGCCGCATACAAAGATTTTAACGAAATCAAAGCGGTTGTGTCATAATACAATTTATTTTGATTATCAAGCATTTTAACCGTAACCGGCACCAGCCCTTTAATATGATTATTTAATACCATTTGAAGTTTATAATCCTGTTCGTTTAGATTTTCAGGAGTTATAATCATAAAACTTTCCATATTATTTTTCCTATATACTACTTCCATTAAGCCTCCTTCTTCTCCATCTGATTTAAAATTGTCTGTGAAATATAAATGATCTCATCAGACATATTTTGTTCTATTGTAATTGCATCGGGATGGTACGATTCGCTTACAAGTTTGTCCATCCAGTTTAAACTGCTCTTGCTTTTTCCTTGAATCCTGATACAAATGCTGTCCGTTTTTTTCTCTGTTTCAATTTCCGGACGGATGATAAACAGGGGTACCCTGTTGATATTTTCTTCTAAAGATTTTTGTAAGATTTCCGTTCCTTCATTAATATGGTCATTTGCCGTCCCATAAACATATGCTGTAATCGCAAGCGCATCATGGCTGTATAAGACCATGCCAATCAGTCCCACGACCATCATCAGCACAATGGGAATTACAATTGCCGCTTCCATTGTTATTTGACCTTGTATCTTTTTCTTCATTAGCTAAACTCCTCCTTTACCATTCTTGAAGCCACAAAGTAATGACGCTTCCAATCAATACATACGGCGTAAAGGGGATGCTGGAATGCCAGGACTTTTTTAAAAAGAGCATAAACCCCATGGAACATAGCGTACAGATTACAAAAGCCCAAACTGTAACGGAGAAACTAACGAATCCGCCGGCGATGAGTCCAATCGTTAAAATAATCACGCCGTCTCCAATGCCAATTTTTTCTTTTGTCAGAATTCCAATTAATATGAAACTGCATCCAATGACAGTTCCAAACGCCAAATCCCCAAAAGAATGATCTCTGAAAATGAAATTTGCGCAGCTTCCTGCCAATGCATTGGCAATACACCACCATAAATATATTTTTCTTTCTTTCAGATCAGAAAAAAGACATCCTGCTACAAAAATAAGAACCCAAACTAAATAAATCATTTACCCTCCACATTCGCTGCAAGGTTTTTTATCTCCCACTTGGTCTATGCTGATTTCAATGATATATCTGGAGATGCCTGAACACTGCAGCGTCGTATGATACCGATTTCCATCCGTTGTTACAAATAAATTTGAAAATTCATTCAATGTTCCTCTAACGCATTTTTCACATGGAGTATATTTTTCTCCATTTTGATTTCTCATTGCTGAAATCTCCCTATATTCTGCGCGCTGAATATGTAATTTTAAATGGCTGCATTCTTTTGATTTATGATAAACGGTTCCGGTTTTGGTAATATAGACAATCTGCTCCGGCTGACTGATATCTGCTCCCGTCCAATCCTTGATTCTGGAGCGCTGCCGAATGAAAAGAAACCGTTTCCAAAAGGGAAGTTCCAGCGGATAAAATCCCTTGATATCAATATAGCCATGATCATAGATTGCCTCTTGCAGATTAAAACCGGAATTTTTACTCTCCTGCGCAAGTTTCCTGATTTTTTCTTTTTCCTCCTTTAGGAATTCCGTCTCATCCGTAATCTGATCAGCCACTGTAACATAATAAACAGCTTTGGAAAGTTTTTTTGAGATCTGATCGAAAAACATCTGTTTATGAAAGACGGTTCCCATCATCAGCAATATACTGAGCAGATATAAGACGATTAAAAGAAACATTGTGCCAACAACCGCCGCTTCTAAAGAAATACTGCCATGCAAGGCAGGGAGATACGCCCTTTTTCTTTTTGTTATTTTTTTGTTTTTAGAATTGGTCATAATACTTGGAGAAAATCGCAACCTTTCTATATATTTTTACCTGTCATCACATTTTGCAGGCTGAAAAAGGGCATATCTCCCTGCCTCCCTCCCCTTAATATTCATTTTGATAGGACACTTGATACCGATAGGACTGCCGGTCATTGCTCAAGAGACGAATACACCACGGCAGCGCCGTAAACATTGGCTGTATCTGATAAACTGCGGTGACATGCACGGAAGTCACACACTGCGCCATCTGAAAGGATGGCTGATATCTTTTTTGAATATTCATTTGTATTAAGTCCATCATTCGAAAGAGAATACTCTGATAATCCCCTGTCATCAATAAAAGCTGACAATAATTCATATAGGTAAGTCCCTTTGCGCCGGAATGATTTTCCGCAGCAGACAAACTTTGCAAATCGGTGCGCCATAAAGCCTTGGTCTTTATCAGCGCAACCTTTTCTCCACGAAGCAATTCCTTAACGTCAGAAACAGCTTCTGCCAACGCCCAAGCCTCTACGAGAACCGCCTGAATCATTGGTTCTAAAAAGGGCATGGCCAATGCAGCAGCCACCGAGAGCGCTGTCGCTTTGATTTCTGACATCTTCTGTGTGTCTGTCAGCAGATAAGCGGCATTAAGAATGTTTCTCATCCCTACCAGCTGTTCCACGGTGTTTAACAGATTTTCTTTATCATTATCTTTTCCATGCATCAGATATTCCACCTCATATTTGAGTGCAGTGTCCGTTTTTTCTTCCGTATAGTTTCCAAACACTGTCGAATCATAAAGTGTAAGCAATGCCTTATTTTTAATTGACCGTATGAGCGGACTTTCTTTTTCCTTTTCCTTTTTTGATGGCAGACCCGGGTCGGAAACTGTATTGGTCGACAGTTTTGAAACATCTTCTACTACCAGCGCTAATACGCTGTCTGTTAGAAGCGCTTTTGCTCTTTCATATAGAGATTGATTTTTCTTATCTTTTTTTGTGACGGTATTCCTTTTTAGTTTTTGGAACTGCGTTATGATTTCACCGACATTTGAGACATAGGCAACAAACGTATTTTTATCTTCTTTGGATGTTCCTGAACAATTAGAAACGAAAAGATTTTTATTCTCCTGTATTTTTTCCTTGATATTGTTTAATACTTCCAGATTTTCTTCCATCAAATCTTTTCCTTCAAAAGTTTGACCGGTTTCTTCCAAAATTTGTTTTTTCTCTTCCATATACTTCGTGATAGAGGACATTGCTTGATCGATTTTCTTTTTCCTTTTTTCTAAGAAAACATCGATTTTTTCTGAAGTCTTATGAAAGTCTGAAACCTTCTCTTTCAGTTCTTTTGATGAAGTACTTTTCATCGCCCTTATGCTCTGGCAATCCTTTTGTGCTTTTTCATATAACGTTTTTAACCGTTTGATTTGTTTTATTGAGTCAATCTCTGCATACGCCTCTGTCACAAGTTTCTGAACATTCTCATCTTTTTTATCAACTATATCTATGGCATCACCCGCATTTAATTTAACTTCCTGATGATTTTCCATGTTGTTCATTTCTGTAATCAGTGTGTCCGCCGCTTCGATTGCTCCGCCGTATGTCATGGATTTCAAAATTTGATTTACAAACGCATTTCCCCCATTCTCTGTTATGTATTGTTTTGAATTCGACGTGACTTCTGCCACGTCTGTGTTCATAAAATTTGTTCCCGGTCCTTCAAGGTCTGCCATGTTTATATTAGCCTGTATGGATGTCTTAACCTGTTCCTCAATCGGCTGATTTTCCCATACAAGTAATATTCCATAATCTTTCAGCACTTGTCTGGCGTAACCTGCCAAAACCGATTCTCCTGCCATCACTGTAAAGTTTTTACTCTCAGCCTGTATTACATTGACTCTTGCGCTTTCAGAAATCACGCTGACCAGCACTAAAACAGATACCAGAATGATACTGAAGTAAATCGTGACGCTTCCTTTCATTTTCCCAATCAAAATTCCTGCACCTGTTCCTTTATGGATTGATATAACCCATTTGCAACCGCATTGATCTGATTTTTAAATATCAGTGCAAGTCCAACTAATACCACGATAATCAATACAATTTCGATCACTCCCATTCCGTTTTCTTCTTTAAAATATTTTTTAATTTTTTCTTTCATTTTTCATCCCCCTGTTTTCCATTAATTGAATTGCATCGACATAAACGCCGGTGCCATAATGATAATCATGACAATAATCAGTATTAAGACCATTGGGCCCAACAGTTTTGCCGATATTGTGCTGCCCTCTTTCAATGCGCCGTTTTTCCTTTCTGCCATCGCATGATTCAGTTCTGCTTTGAGCGCGTATTTAAGTTCTGCTGTTCCATGCCTTTGATTTTGTTCAATAATTCCTGAAAGCCGGATATAATTCTGCTGTCCGCATCGATTGCCAAATTCATTGATTGCCACAATTTCTGAAATTCCGCTTTTCATCTTTGTTAATGCCATCTCTAATTCTTCATATACATACCGGTATTGATTTTCGCCATTTTGTTTTTCATGCCGGTAGTTCTCAACAATCTGCTCAAATGTGGACTTCATCGAAAGACCCGCGCCGTAATACAATAAAATCTGACTTACAATTTCGGGATAGTCGTGTTCCATTTGAACGTTTCTCTCCTGCATTTTCTTTTTTAAATCTTGATCCCTTAAGAAAAATACTGCCGCCGCCACTGCCAGTCCTATGGGAAGAATCCATGGGCCCACTTTGGAAAACAGCTCAAAATATGTTATTTTTTCCCCGTCAATTTTGGTTGGAAGCAGTACGTTTTTCTGATTTAATTCATGTTCATTCACGTAACTTTGTATTTTTGACTGCAGGTCATTTTGTACCTTTGGCGGATATACATAAATGATAAATTCGTAAATTGTATTTACATTGTTCCATGTCATGGTTGCACTGACCGATACCGGCTGCCCTTCTGCCGGGATGTTATCCGCCAGTTTTCCTTCATAGTCCACCCACGTCGTGTTTTCCAGTTCCCAGCTGACAAAAATATCTTCCTCTCCAAAATTTGTGACAAGATTTAACGGCATATCAACGTGGTCTGCCGATTGATTTTCTCCCAGAAAAATTTGAAGCAGTTTTTTCTTTTTCTTTTCCAGCCCTGCGCGGATTTCTTCCTCAGACAATTCCTGTTTCTGGAGCGTTACCTCAATGTTTTCCGTTTCCCCATTGGTCTTTTCTGCCACAAAAGAATAGTCGGTATCTTTGTTAATTTTTCTTTTCAGGGAAACAATTTTGTGCGAGGCCTGCGCCTGTTCCGAAAAACTTACCAGCGTTCCTATTCCGCACGTAAGAAATAGAACGCACAGGCACAACGCCGTTTTTTCAACCAGATAAAAATATTGCTCCTGATGGATATTCTCTTTGACATAGAGTGTTTTCAGCATTTTCCCTGCCGCCGTCTTTTTCCTTATTATTTTTTTTGGCAGCCGGTCTATCAAAAACATCGACAAGCCATATAAGAACCATAACCGATGTTCTTTTTTAGAGATCTTCTTCCTGTCTTCTCTCCTATAAAGCGCTGTCAAAATGTACGCCGCAAAAAGAATGAAAAGACCAATCTGATATACCATGATTTTTCACACCTCCACGCAGACAATTTTTGCTCCCCACAAATACGCGATACAATACCCTAAAATGCAGATACTCATAATGATTTTTCCGAGAACCGTCTCATACATGACATCAAGAAATCCTTTGGATGAAATGCTGACATACAAAATCAGAAAGATTGGTATGACCATCATTACCCGGTGTTCCATTTTCTTTCCATTGATTTCCACATCAATTTCAGCCTTGACAGATTCCTTTAATACAATGCTGTCTGTCACACTCTTGATGACCATACTCATATTGCCGCCCACTTTTTTTGCAACTGCAAAAATTTCATAAAACAGTACTGCATCCTTCAGTTTCGTTTTGCCTGCAAATTCTTTAAAAATCAGTTCGATTGGGACATTCAGCTGCAATTGTGACAACATCCATCGCATTTCCGCACAGATTTCGCTGCGCGTGCCATATAAATTCTGTACGGATTGATAACTCTCTATCATGGCATTTTCAACGGAATATCCTGCCTTCAGAGCGTCCGATAGCGCAATCAGCATGTCTTTAAACATCATTTCATATTTTTGTACTTTGCGTTCAAGCAATTGCTTTTTTCTCTGTTTGTATAGTGGAATCATGAAAGGAAGTAAGAAGACTGCCGCAAAAAATGTTCCATAAAACAACTTTGCAACCGTCAGCATGATACCTGAGAGTATAAAAATCGTTAGAACGGTCTCTCTTTTCGATAATTTGTTTTTCATCATCTGTTATTTTTTCACCCCGTATTTTTTTAGTTTTTCTACATTTTTCAGTTCCTGTACTTTAATAAAATTTCCTTGTATTTTGTCCCCTTGCACCCCTTGCTCCTGAAACCGGTACAAAGGATTTAACTGAATCTGGTTGCCTTGGTATCCCGCCACTTCATCAATCTGTAAAACTCTCCTCGTCTTATCCCGGATTCTTCCCAGATGGACAATGATATCGACTGCGGATGCAATCTGAGCCCGCACGGCTGCCAGGGGAATTTCAACTCCCATTAACACCATTGTTTCCAGCCTCGACAGCATATCCTGCGGTGAATTTGCATGTCCGGTGCTCATCGACCCGTCATGGCCGGTGTTCATTGCCTGAAGCATATCCAAAGTTTCTGCGCCCCGGACTTCCCCGACGATAATCCGATCCGGCCTCATACGCAGTGAAGTGCGGATCAAATCCCTGATTGATATTTCACCTGCTCCCTCTGCACTTTCCTGTCTGGTTTCCATGCGTATGAGATTTTGGACATGCTCCAGCCGGAGTTCCGCAGAATCTTCAATGGTAATGACTCTCTCATCAGACGGAATATAGTTGGAAAGAACATTGAGAAATGTTGTTTTTCCTGAGCCCGTGCCCCCGCTGACAAAAATGTTATATCCGGCGAGCACCAGCGTCTGTAAAAATGCCGCCACTTCCCTGGATATGCTGTTCCACTGTATCAGATCATTCATACAGATACTTTTTTTCGGAAATCGTCTGATTGTAACAACTGCGCCGTCTAATGCCACAGGCGGAAGAACGACATTCACTCTGGATCCATCGTCTAACCGGGTATCTACGATAGGGTGGCTCTCATTCACCCGCCGGTTGTTTTTTCCTACAATTTTCTGAATAATATTATTCAGACTGCTCTCCGAAGGAAACCCGCCATCAATGGGCTCTATTTTTCCGCGGCGCTCTACAAAAATATGATTTGGCCCATTAATCATAATTTCCGTAATGTCGGAATCTTCCATCAATGTGTCAATAATGCCGAGACCCCTGATGGAATCAAAGATTTTTTTATGGATCCGGCATCTCTGGGAAATACTCATCGCCTTTACATTGAAAGACTCACAGAGCACTCTGTCTATAATTTCGTGCAGCTGCTCGTCCCCGGTCTGTGACGACATGTCAATGGCATCTATGACGCGCGTCCGCAGTACATTTTCATCAATAATCTTTTCGTTCATAGGGCAGCCTCTTTTCCGGCTGCGCACTGTGCGAGCGTCTCCATGATGCCCTTGATTTTTCTTTCCAGATAAATCTGACCTGTTCCCGTATCGCTGTTCTCCGGCATTTGGACTTTGACAATTTGATTGAGCAGCGCCTCCCGCTCGCTGGTCAGTAAATATTTTTCAAAAATCTTCATTCTGCTGTTCGATAAATAGGTGTCTGAAAACGGCACATAAACAGTCTGGCATTGACTTAATATTTCAAAAGGGCTCTCCAGCATCGGACTAATTTCTAAAATAATGTAGTCATAAATGCCGAACGAATCAATGGCCTGAATGAGCCCTATCCATTCTTCTGTTTGGATTTTCCGTAAATCTTCTGAAAAAGCCGGAGGAGGAATATAGGCAAAGCCCTGATAATGCTCTATCACACTTTGCAGACGGACGTGCAGGTTTGCCGGACTTTGTTTGTAATAGTACATTAAATCCGATAAGTCTGCGGTATACTCCTTTTCCATCAGCACCGGGAGAATGGAAAATTCCTCCATGCACAGACACAGCACTGTATTTTCCCTGCCATACATTTTTGACAAAGCAATGGAAAGCAAGGTCCTTTTTTCCGCTTCCTCTAAGGAATAGACTCCAATCAGGGAGGCGTTTCCGGGCGCTGCAAAAACACCCCCTTCCTCCTGACAGATGTCTGCATAATAATCCAGTACTTCTCTAATAATTTTTTCTGTGGATTGGTATTTGTAGATTGAGGAATATCTTTTGTATTTTGAAAAGATTTCTCCGGGCGAGAGCAGGATGATTTTCTCAATGTCGCAGGCTTCCATGCGCTCATCCATCGCCAAATTTGAAATAAGCAGAATATCAATGTGTCTGGACTTTGCATACTCCAATAAGGACTCTGCCTTTGTAAATGCAATGGTCTTAAAAGGCATCCCATCCTTTTCACTGATATACTCCATAAGATTTTGCGCGTAATCCTGATCGGAATCACAGATCGCTAAAATTCCTGTTTTCATACGATATACCCCCATACGCAGAGGTTCCTCCGGCCTCTGCACTCCGCTCAGATTTTGAGCGTATCCAAATTATATTCGACAAAATTCGAAATGTCTATACCTTTTTTGACAAATTTTGTAAATAAACTTTTTTTGTCACAAAACTTAATTTTATTTGTTTTTTTCAGTTTTAAGTATAGAACTTTTTCAAATTTTAAAATAAAACAAATTTCGCGCTATTTTTTTATTCCGCCGGCAATTTGACAGAGGAGATTTTTTCCTTGCTTGACAGGTTTTCTTAGAACGCTTATAATACATGTAGTTTTCAATACTACATGTCGGATTGTGGATTTATTTTTCAGATTAGAATCGTTATGATTGGAGATTTACTATGAAAAAAAGAACAAAATTAAAGAATCGACAGCTCCCGCAATATTCCAAAGGGGAAGAAGTTTTTAATATGGTATCCCACATTGTCGGCGGCGCATTAGGGATTGCCGCGCTCGTTTTATGTATTATCGTCGCCGCCACGCATCACAGCACTATCGGAGTACTTTCCAGCTGTATCTACGGTGTTACGCTGATTTTGTTATATACTATGTCCAGCATTTATCATGGCCTGCGTCCCGGCACCGGAAAAAAGGTTTTCCAGGTGCTGGACCATTGTTCTATTTATTTTTTGATTGCGGGAAGCTATACTCCGGTTCTGCTGGTCTCCATGAGACCGCATTATCCGGTTCTTGCCTGGGTCATTTTTGGTATTGTCTGGGGCTGCGCTTTTTTTGCCTGCACCCTGACTGCAATCGATCTGAAAAAATATAATGTTTTTTCAATGATCTGCTATCTGACAATGGGATGGATTATTATTATCTTTGTCAGGCAGACATACGACTCCATCGGCGCCGGCGGCATTGTCTTTCTCGTGACAGGCGGCATTGCCTATACGATTGGCTCTATTCTTTACGGACTTGGCAAAAAAAAGAAATGGATGCACTCCATTTTTCATTTATTTATTTTGGCAGGGAGTATTTTGCAGTTTTTCGCCATTATTTTATATGCGCTGTAAATCAACTGTTTGTCCTGTGAAAATGTCTGCAAATGCGAATCCGGAATGTGCAGATTTTATGAAGTAAAAAAGGCAGCACAATGAACTCATTCACTGTGCTGCCTTTTTGATTGCCGTGCCCCATCATGGTCTACCACAGAGGTCTGACCATTCCCGGTCTCGGTTTCCTTCGATTACGACGCCTGCGAAACATTTCGTTTAACAGCAGAACGATAATAATATCTTTTAACCACTGGTTATCCGGATACTGAACACAATTTTTTTTGCAGTTTTTTTCTTCTTCTTTCACGTTGTCAAAAATACGGTTTGCAATCCGGTATAAAGTCAGTTTATCCGGATATTCGTCAAACATCATACTTCCCGTAAATTCCTGTTTATCACATTCCTTATCGACCTGTTCCTGAATTTTTAAAAATGCCTGAGGGTACATTTCTTTGACATACAAAAGATCCCGATCCTCGATTGGCGGGGCATACATTCCTCCGATTGGATTTCCCTGCATATAAAAAGGTATATATTGATAATCCATACAAAAGTCCTAAAGAATACTCAATTTATATTATTCGAAATCTGACAAATTGTTCTTGCTCTTTCGCACTCTTATATGTTGATTTTAATCACTTTTTCGGATTTTTCATATGGAATATAGTCTACTCCTGCGGCGCGCATCATCCGCTTTGATGCTTTGACCTCCAACGTGTCTGCATATTTATCATCTGCGTAAATCACCTGCTTGATACCGCTCTGGATAATGGCCTTTGCGCACTCGTTACATGGGAACAATGTTACATACATTTTTGCTCCCTCAAGACTTCCTCCCCGATAATTCAAAATCGCATTCAACTCACTGTGCGTAGTATAAAAATATTTGTTGTCATAAGGATTTTCACTTTCACGGTTCCATGGAAATTCATCGTCATTACAGCCAATCGGCATTCCATTATATCCCATGGACATAATCTTATTTTTGGGGCTGACAATGCAGGCTCCCACCTGTGTGTTCGGGTCTTTGGAGCGCAGTGCCGATAGGGATGCCACGCCCATAAAATACTCATCCCATGATATGTAATCTTTTCTTTTTCCACTCATATGTAAATCCTCCTATGAAATATATGTCCGTCCGCCATCTATGGCGGTGAAGTCATCTTCTTTAGAGCTTGGTGCCCACCGCCGGATAGATTTTGGCATGACAGAAACGATGCCTCGTCCCGCCATTTACAAAGAATAGGAAATTCAAATGAATTTCCTATTCTAAAAAATACTCATATTTCCGTTTAAATTCTGTTCTGCTTTAGCTTGTTTGAAAGTTTTATAATCACTTCATCCAACGTCTCATAAAGTTTGGCATAATCCGGCAGTTCCCCACCGTCAGGATTATTGATACTTCCTTCTTCGTTAATATATTCCTTTAATGTATATACATTAACCGCCTCTGCATAATCGTCATAAATCCTTTGCTTTTTCAATTCGTCCAGTACCAATACCAGTACATCTTGTCCAAAATCTCCGCTTTCTAACTGCATCGATGTACGGTCGATATTCAATCCCTTTGAAGACGCAATGGCCACTGTTTTAGGATTCATCGGTTCCGGAAACAGTACCGCCAGTCCTCTTGAATCAATGTGCACCTGCTCTAGGGGCATATAATGCTTGAGCAGCGCAGCCGCCAAAGGGCCTGCCGAGGTATCCGTGTCCGTAACGAATAATATTTTTGAAAATTCTAACATATTACCTCCGAATTTTTACAGATCTATCACCTGATAGCCTGCTGCTTTTGTTAAGCGATTCATAATAGCCTGTCCTACATGATCTTCTGAAAATGCTTCCCCAAAAATATAAGCAGCATTTTCTTTATCAAAATTTCTCAGTACTTTAAACAAATGATTGGCTATCGTTTCCGGATTTTTTAAATTTCCTATGGAAACTACCAGAACATCGCTCCTTAGTTGTTCCGAATATAAGTTCAAATGCTCATCGACCGTAATAATACCGGTCTTAAATCCCCGTGCCGCTTTTTCATTTGCAGCATGAATAATGGCTTCTGCAACCTTTTTCGTTTCTCCTCTGTATATCTGATAGTCTGCCATTGGCGCATAATGGCGGTATTTCATCCCCGGTGCTTTTGGTTTCAAACCGTCTTGCGGCTTGTGTAAAACCGCCGGATCAACATCCACTTCTCCTATTGCCTCTTCCAGCATTTCTTTGGTAATAAATCCCGGTCGTAAAATCATCGGCGGAGTTTCTGTGACATCAATAATGGTGGATTCCAATCCCATACCTACCGTTCCACCATCAATAATCATATCGATTCTCCCATTCATATCCTCTATGATATGTTCGCCCTCTGTCGGGCTTGGCTTTCCGGATAAATTTCCGCTTGGCGCGGCGATGGGAACGCCTGCTTCCCGAATCAGCGCAAGCGCAATCGGATTGCTCGGATAACGCACTGCAACCGTGTCCAGTCCTCCTGTCGTCTGTTTGGGAACCGCGGCGCTCTTTCTAAAAATAAGCGTCATTGGCCCCGGCCAGAATTTTTTCATGAGTTTTTCTGCAACCGGCGGAATCTCTTTTATCAAGGGGTTCAGCATCCCCGGATCTGCAATGTGAACAATCAGCGGATTATCCGAAGGTCTTCCTTTTGCCGCATAAATTTTCTTTGCAGCCTCCTCGTCCAGTGCATTTGCCCCTAACCCATAAACGGTTTCCGTAGGGAATGCCACAAGTCCTCCCTTTTGGATTATTGCCGCTGCCTGCCTGATGATCTGCATGTCGATATCCGTTTCGCCGGTTTTTTCAATAACAGTATTCATTCCATTCCTCACGACCTATACGCAACATATTCTATCATAATGAATGAAAAAACACAAACTTTTCTATGCCGCCGGCAGTGCGGATTCCATGCTTTTTGCAGCGCGCCTGTTTTTCATGACGGCTGCTGATAATATTCGCCTATTCCCTCTGCAATTGTTTCCGCCAGATTTTTCTGATAATTTCCGTCTGCCAGATTTGCCTCCTCCTGGGGGTTACTGAGAAAACCGCACTCGATAATAACTCCCGGGCAGCGGCTGTTAATCAGCATATAATAACTGTTATTCCCTTTTGTTTTTTTCGCTTTCTCCAAATTTATTTTTTCGTTCAGTTTTTGTTGTATTTTTTCTGCAGCGCTCTTGCTCTGTTCAGATTTCTGATAATAAAAGCACTGCGCTCCTTTCACATTTTGATTCTGAAAACTGTTTTGATGAATACTGACCATAATCGTGTCCGGATTTTTTTGCAGCGCTGTATTGATGATCTCGCACCGCATATTTAAATCCGTTGTTTTTCTAAATTTTTCTCCCTCTCCCAAATGCCGGTCTTCCTCTCTTGTCAGGAGCACCTCATATCCCTTCTTTTTTAAAATTTCTTTTAGGCAGAGCGCAATTTCCAGATTAAGATTTTTTTCCAGCTGTCCGCTGACTCCCACTTTCCCGGGATCTTTTCCACCATGTCCCGGGTCAATGACCACCGTTTTTCCATTCGGCGTAATGTTTTTTTTCATCTCACTCTGCTGAATTTTATTTTGATCTTTTTTTGTAACCTTATCCATATTGCAGGCAATTACCGTGACGGCCGCCAGCAGCACAACGGACATCACCATTTCTATCCGGGTGTTATTCTTTAAAAAATTATAGATGTTTGTCAGCATAATCCGTCCATGTTTTTTTCTACAATATATGAAAAAAAGGAAGTTTCTATCACTCGAAACTTCCTTTTTCAGAACCTGCCTGCTTTCTATTGATACAGGCGTTCTTTCCCATCGGATATGCTGATTTTCCTAAACATACTTCTGAATTTTATTGACCAGCTGATTGTATCCCGTATATTTTTTTAACTGTTCGATTAGTATAGAAATCACCAGGCTGATTCCCAACAGGACAAGAACAATCAGCGGCACATATCGGAATCCATAAATAAATTTTCTAAAATAAGTTGCGCGGATCAGCGTGTGAATCAAAAAAATGTCCATGGAATATTTTCCAATCACCACCAGAGCCCCGCGCAAATATTTAATTGCGCATATAAATTCATAAGAAAAGCACACAACAAAAAATGGAATCACGCCATCTTTAATCTCAAACAGCACCGCGGATATCCCGCTTTGCCGGAACTTTATCAGCAGTCCAAACAACACAATGCCAATCAGCAGTTTCAAAATTTTGTTGACAGTTTTTTTTGATTTGATGAGTTCAAAATTACTGATTTTTACAAGAAGATTTTTATCAGCGCTGACAATTCCCAACAGCGCCGCCGGAATCCAGTGAATCAGCGAAGAGTCTGTAAGGCCGAGCTGCCTTGATAGAATGATAAACAGCGCTGCCATCATGACAAATCCTGTTTTCTGATATATTTTTATCAACAGCGGCATACAAAAAACCAGCGTTACCGCCAGACTCATATACCACCATGTTGCAACCAGCGTTGGTGTGCCAAACAGATTGGCAACGCCGAGCCCATCCAGTAAAAAATAAATCACGCCCTGCAGATTACTGCCATAAGTTTCAAGCGGCAGTCCGGAATAAATCATACAAAAAAGCTCGCATAAAAGAAAGACGAACAGCCATCCTGCATATAAATTAATCAATCTGTGAACGGTATATTTCTTGAACTCCTGACTGCTGACTGCCAGCGTATGGTATTTATTTTTAATGGAAATTGTAATTCCATAAGCCGTCAAAAACACAAAAATTCCAACGCAGATTTTTGAAAATGCCGCCAGGTAATGAATCTGTGATTCTGAAAACGGTGTAAATACCAATTTCCATCCATGGTATCTGGAGCTGCTTAAGAAACAGTGGTGAAACATCAAAAGCAGAATCGCGACTCCCTTGACAGCCAGTGTGTCTTGTTTTGTAAAACTATCTTTCACTTTTCCCTATTCTCCTATGTTCCTGGATAATTCATTTGTCAGCATCGCAAATTCTGAAAGCGTCAGCGCTTCCCCGCGGACAGTTTCCGGTTTTCCGATTTTCTGAAGCGCCGCTGCTACCTGCTCTTTTGAAAAAGAGAGCCCGGATGCATTTTTCAGCCCGTTGACAAGCGTTTTTCTTCTCTGATTAAACGATGCGCGGATGATCTGAAACATCAATTTTTCGTCGTTGACCTCTACCGCCGGTTTTGGATGTCTGGTCAGTTTGATCACCGCCGAGTCAACGTTCGGCCGGGGCATAAAACAAGAGGCGGAGACCAGAAGTTCCACTTTTGCATCTGCATAATACTGCACAGCCAGAGAGAGCGCTCCATAATCTTTGCTTCCCGGTCCGGTCTGCATCCGCTCTGCAACCTCTTTTTGCACCATAATCGTAATGTTTTCGATTTCTATACCGCTCTCAAACAAGCGCATAATAATCGGCGTTGTAATATAATAGGGCAGATTTGCAACGACTTTGATCGGTCGATTGTGACTTCTCTTCTGTAACAGCGCATACAAATCTGCTTTTAAAATATCTTCCTGAATAATTTCAACATTGTCGTACTCAGACAGCGTATCGTTTAAAATCGGAATTAACATCCGGTCAATCTCCACTGCTACGACCTGTCCTGCGCTTTCACACAGATACTGGGTCATCGTGCCGATTCCCGGTCCGATTTCCAGTACAAAATCTTCCTCTGTAATGTCCGCCGCCTGAACAATTTTTTCCAAGATGTTTGCATCTACCAGAAAGTTTTGCCCAAACCTCTTTTGAAACACAAACTGAAATTGTTCAATAATTTCTTTTGTCGCCTTCGGCGAAGCCAGATAAGCCATCAGTCGAACCTCTTTCTGCCGATTCCATAAAGGTCTTTTGCATTTTCACAGGTAATATCCACCACCTCTGTCGGACTGATTCCTTTAATTTCCGCAATCTGATTTACCACATAAGGAAGCTGAAAAGAATCATTTCTTTTTCCACGGTTTGGTTCCGGAGTCATATACGGACAATCCGTTTCGAGTAACATTTTGTCCATCGGCATATATTCGACAACCTCGCGGATTTTGCGCGCATTCTTAAAGGTCACGGCGCCTCCGATTCCAAGATAGAATCCCAAATCCATGAACTTTTCAGCCATTTCTTTTGAATAAGAAAAACAGTGAACCACACCGCCTAATTCGCCGGCTTTATTTTCTTTCATCACCTCGTAAGTATCCTGCGCGGCATCCCTGCTATGAATTACTACCGGAAGATTTGCCTCCCGCGCAATATTCAGCTGCCGCTCAAACGCCGCAATCTGTTCTTTGCGGTTGTCGCTCCAGTGATAATCTAATCCGATTTCTCCGACTGCGACAATCTTTGGCTTATAAACGCTGTTTTCCAGCCACTGATAATCTTCATCCGTCAGTTCGCCAATCTCATTCGGGTGGATTCCCAATGCGCCATACACATAAGGAAACCTTCTTGTCAGACCAATCGTACTCTTACACGAACTGATACTGGATCCTGCATTGACAATATATTCTACTCCGCGGTTACGCATCCGCTCTAAAAGTTTTTCCCGATCCTCGTCAAATGCCTCATCATCATAATGTGCATGGGTATCAAAAATCATACGCTCACCTCATTTACCTAAAGTCTGTCAGCAGATTTCACTGCCGGACACAATATCTTTGTCCACCGTCATCACAGACAATGCTCCCTCGTCGTCTGCGGCCGCTAAAATCATGCCCTCAGATTCCACGCCGCAGAGTTTGCACGGCTTCAAATTTGTAATCACTGCTACTTTTTTCCCAATCAATTCTTCCGGCTGATAATATTTTGCAATTCCGGAAACAATCTGTCTCGTTTCTGCGCCAATCCGAATCTGGGAAACCAACAGTTTTTTTGCTTTCTTTACCGGTTCGCAGTGAACAATCTCACCGACCTGTATCTGCACCTTATCAAAATCTTCAATCGAGATTTCCGGCTTTGCTTCTACCTGCGGATACTTTTCTTCCTCTGCTTCTGCTCTCTGCGCAGCCCGGATTTTTTCTACTTCTTCCATGACCGCATCCAAATCCATTCTCGCAAAAAGAATCTCCGGTTTTTCGGTAACTTTTCCGCCTGCATACTTGCCAAATTCCGTCATGTCGTCAAACGCTCTCGGCACGGCGTGAATCTGCTCCAGGATTTTTGCAGAAGTTTCCGGCATAAATGGCTCCAGAAGGCTTGCGCCAATATTGATTCCCTCGATGAGGTTGTAGAGCACCGTTGCCAGACGACCCTTCTTTGCTTCATCCTTTGCCAGTACCCAAGGCATTGTCTCATCAATATATTTATTACACCGCTTAAACAAACCAAAAATTTCCGTAATGGCATCTGCCACACGCAGGTGTTCCATTTTTTCAGCGGCTTTCACCGGCGCTTCTAAAACCGCAGCCTTAAAATCTGCGTCAACGTCTTCTGCTGCGCCCTGATCTTCAACGATTCCGTCAAAATACTTGTTTGACATGGAAATGGTCCGGTTCACCAGATTTCCAAGCGTATTGGCTAAATCTGAATTCATTCTCTCTACCATCAGTTCCCATGTAATCGTTCCGTCATTTTCAAACGGCATCTCATGCAGCACAAAATAACGCACGGCGTCAACGCCAAACAGATCCGCCAGGTCATCTGCATAAATGACATTTCCTTTCGATTTACTCATCTTCCCGTCTCCCTGAAGAAGCCATGGGTGTCCAAAAATCTGTTTTGGGAGCGGAATATCGAGCGCCATCAAAAAGATTGGCCAGTAAATGGTATGGAATCTTAAAATATCTTTCCCAATCAGATGCAAGTCTGCCGGCCAGTATTTTTCAAACAGCGGCCCGTGATTTCCATCCACATCATATCCCAATCCGGTAATGTAGTTTGACAGGGCATCCATCCACACATAAATGACATGCTTTGGATCAAAATCTACCGGCACGCCCCACTTGAAAGAGGTCCGCGAAACGCACAGATCCTGAAGGCCCGGCAGAAGAAAATTATTCATCATTTCATTTTTTCTGGATTCCGGCTGAATAAAATCCGGATGCGTATTGATATGCTCAATCAGCCGGTCTGCATATTTACTCATCTTAAAGAAATATGCCTCCTCCTTTGCCGGCGTCACTTCCCTGCCGCAGTCCGGACATTTCCCGTCAACGAGCTGGGATTCCGTAAAGAACGATTCGCATGGCGTACAGTAGAGCCCCTCATAATATCCCTTATAGATATCGCCCTGATCATAGAATTTTTTAAATATTTTCTGCAATGTCGCCTCATGCTCTGCGTCAGTAGTGCGGATAAATTTATCATAAGAGGTATTCATCCGGTCCCATATCTTCTGGATTACTCCGGCAACATTGTCGACATATTCTTTTGGCGTAATTCCCTGTTCTGCTGCTTTCAATTCGATTTTCTGTCCGTGTTCATCTGTTCCGGTCTGAAAGCGGACATCATATCCCTGCTGCCTTTTATACCGGACGATACTGTCCGCCAGAATTGCCTCGTACGTATTTCCAATATGCGGCTTTCCGGAAGTATATGCAATTGCTGTTGTTAAATAGTAGGTCTTATTCATCTTGCCTCTCCTTTTTCTATGAATTATTTCTCCAAACTCTTATTAGTATCATCAAAAGTGCATAAAAATACACAACTATATAATAAAACACCGTATTGAATTTATCAAGCAATTCTATACGCGTCCCTGCATTTTAAGGGATTTCCCCATTAGAAAACCGCCGGATGTCTGTTTCTCACAACATCCGGCGGAAAATAGCATCTTCTTTTATATTCCTTTGCTATGGTAACAGTTTCAGAACTTCCTCCTCTGTCGCACATGCCATGACTTTGTCCGCCAGTGCTCTGCACTGCGCAAGATTCCATTCGGAAATCGTCTTTCTTGTCTTGAGCACGCTTGTCGCGCTGACACTAAACTCGCTAAGGCCAAACGCCAGCAGAATCGGAATCAGTCTTGGATCTGCTGCCGCTTCTCCACACATGCCAACCATAATTCCCTCTTTCTTTCCACAGGAAATAATCCGTTCAATCGCACGAAGCACTGCAGGATTATATGTGGAATAAAGATAAGCGACTTTGGCATTTCCCCGGTCTACTGCCATCGTATAACCAGTCAGGTCATTCGTTCCAATGCTAAAGAATTTCGCCTCTTTGGCCAGTACGTCCGCCATCATGCACGCTGCCGGCGTTTCCATCATGACGCCGATTTCAATCTCTTTATTATAGGAGATATTTTCATCATCCAGCTGACGCATGATTCCAGCAACCATCGTCTTCACCTGGCGCAGTTCGTCGACTCCGGTGACAAGCGGCACCATAATCTTGATTTTTCCAAATGCGCTGGCACGAAGCAGCGCGCGAAGCTGTGTCTCGTAAATGTCTTTTCTCTCCAGACAGAACCGAATCGCGCGAAAGCCCAAAAACGGATTTTCCTCCTGCTCCAGCCCCAGATATGGAATCGCTTTATCTCCTCCGATATCCAAGGTCCGGATAATGACCGGTTTGCCTTTCATGGTTTCTGCCACGCTCCGATATGCTTCAAACTGTTCTTCTTCGGTAGGAATCGAGTCCCTGTCCATAAACAGAAACTCTGTCCGGAAAAGTCCTACGCCTTCCCCGTCGCATTCTACCGCTTTTTCAGCATCTTCCGGCTTCCCAATATTGCAGACCAGTTCTACCGTCACGCCATCCGCTGTCACTGTCGGCTTGCCGCTGTATTGTTTTAAGAGTTCCTTTTCTTGTTGATATGCTTCATATAATTTCTGATACTCTGCAGTTACCGCTTCATCCGGATTGATGATTGCTTCACCGGTAGAACCATTGAGTACCACACTGTCTCCATTCTTTACGAGACTGCAGATATTTTCGATACTCAACACCGCAGGAATTTCCATCGCTCTCGCCAAAATGGCTGAATGAGACGTCCTGCCGCCTGCCTCCGTCAAAATGCCCTGAATGTTTTCCGGAACAATTCCGGCAGTCATCGATGGGGTCAGGTCTCTTGCAACAAGCACCGTTCCTTTTTCTACCTGAGAGATATCTACATCTTCAATCCCTAACAGAATTTTTTCCACGCGGGTCTTAATGTCACGCAGGTCTGTGGCTCTCTGCTGCAGCAGTTCGTCCGGAATCTGCGCAAACATCTCAGCGGTCTGCTCCATCACCTGTTCAACCGCCATTTCAGCGCACATCTTTTCACCCGAAACGAGCGCAGTCAACTGTTCCTCAATCATCGGATCCTGTAACATCTGAATATGACCTCTCAAAATGTCCGCATCCTTTTCTCCGACCGTCGCGTCCATACGGTCCGCCATCGCAGTGGTGTCCGCAACAAATTTGTCAATGGCGCTTTGAAGCCGGTTCTGTTCGGCAGATACATCTTCCACAGTCCTGTTTTCAAGATGGATCTCCTGCTCCTCAATCAGCACAATTTTCCCAATGCCAATTCCCTCGGAGCCTGCAATTCCCTTATACATAAGCATCCACCTCTCATCAATCGCCAAAGTTCTGGCTGACTAATTCTTCTACTTTTGCCATCGCATCGTTTTCATCATCTCCGCTGCACTCAAACGTAACCTCAGAATCTTTTTTAATCCCTGCGGAAATAATATTGATCAGGCTTTTGGCGTTAATCTTCTTTTCCCCGAACAAAATAAATACGTCGCTTGAAAACTTTGCCATTTCTTTTGCAACAAGCCCTGCAGGTCTCATATGTAATCCTTCCGGATTTTCAATAATAAAGGTTTTACTTACCATCTCTCACGTCCTCCTTTATGTATGGCATTATTATATTGATAAGACCTCTGTTTCCCAGCGGTCTTACAGCATCATTTTTTGCTTGAATCTTTTAATATCGTTCTTTTTTCGTTCCACATTTATATGTAATATTTTATATGTTAACGCGTAATTTTACAACAACTTTCTACTGCAAAATAAAGAAAAATCTGAAATATTTCCGACATTGTTTCCATCTTATTTTCAACTGTTTTTCTGCATAACCTTTTTTTGTTTTTCATATGCTGTAATAATTGACTATGGAGTCTGACCTATGTTTTTTTCTAAGTATCAAAGGATTACTTCTCTGATTGTCGTTCTCAGCTTTATTTTCCTTCTTCCCGGATGTCAGCAAAACCAACAATCCGGCGACACTTTATCAAACTCTGCCGAAAAAAAATTTGACCGGTTTACGGAAAATTATTTTCAGGAGCAGCTGCTTGGCAGCGGGCTAAATCTTCATTTTCTTCTGGAGGATACTTCTGATTACGCTGACGCCTCCATGTCTTTGGGAGAGTACTCCTACGAAAGTATGCAGGAAATCCAGCCGTTTTGCATTGCAAAAATTGAAGAACTGAAGAAGATTGATTATCAGGCCCTTGATTCTGAGAGGCAGATGACTTATGACGTACTGATGCATTCCTTTCAAAGCCAATTGGATTTTTCTGACTTCTGCCTGCTCTCTGAAGATTTAAGTCCAACCCTCGGAATACAGGCGCAGCTCCCGGTCCTGCTTTCTGAATATGATTTTACGTCCAGGCAGGATATTGAAAATTATCTGCAGTTATTAGGAAGTGTGCAGCCCTACTTTAACGGAATCTGTGAATTTCAAAAATTAAAAGCCGAAAAAAACTGTTTTATCAGCGGTAGCGTCTGCGACGCCATTATCACGCAATGTAAAGATTTTTTAGACGACAGCAATATTGAAGAGAATCTCTTATACACTTCTTTTCAAAATAAATTAGATCACTGTAAAAAAATTTCAGACAAAGAGCGGCGCTCCTTTTCTGATAAAAACAAAGCGCTGCTCGAATCCAATGTCTTTCCTGCCTACGTCCATCTCATCGATACGCTTTCAACGCTGAAAGCAGATGGCGCGTGTAAAAATGAAAATGGATTGGCATATCTTGATCACGGCAGAGAATACTATGAATATCTTGTCAAAAATGAAACCGGCAGTTCCCTGACTGTTCCCGAAATCAAAGCAATGATTCAGACACAGGTTGTCCGGGATATCAAGCAGTTATACTCCCTCTATACGATATCTCCCGAATTGGAATCTAAAATATCAGAAAGCCAGCCCTCCATGGATGCCGATAAAATTCTGACCGAACTGACCCAAAAATCAAGGAAGGATTTTTCTGAAATTTCAAATCTCCAATACACCCTGAAAACTGTTGACGAACAGCTTCAGGACTATCTGAGTCCGGCATTTTATATTTCTCCTCCTCTGGATTGTCTGGATAGAAACATTATTTATATCAATCCGAAAAAGACGACGGATGATTTGTATACTACGCTTGCCCATGAGGGGATTCCCGGACATCTTTATCAAAATGCATTTTTTGCCGCAACAAACCCAAACAAAATCCGATATCTGATTGGCTGCGGCGGATACAGCGAGGGATGGGCGGTCTATGCAGAAATTCAGTCTTACAACTATCTCTACAACGACCAAAATCTTGCAGCGGCGCAGGCCTGCAATGAATCTTATTCCCTTGCGCTTTACTGTCTCTGCGATATTGGCGTAAACTACGAGGGCTGGAACTATCAGGACCTCAAATCATTTTTGAGCAATTATAATATAACCGACGACGCTTCCTGTCACAGTATGTTTGAAGCAGTCCTTGAAGACCCCGCGAATTATTTAAAATATTATGTGGGTTATCTTGAGATTCAAAAAATGAAGAAATATGTTATGGAGCAGACCGGCGCCGACTTTAATCTGAAGCAGTTTCACGACGCATTGTTGTCCATTGGCCCCGCAGATTTTGACATCGTCAAAAAATGGATTATGCATCAATATAAAAATCGGGAGCCCGACTGAAAAGGCTCCCTGCATTCTCGCTGTGTTATCTCCCGATGCGTTCCCCCATTATTACATCCCCGATAAACCGCTTGAATGTATTTTGATTATACTCTTTTTTTGGACGGTTTTGTTGCCGTCGTCCCCAATGATGTTTTTTTCGTCCCGAATTTTCATTTTTGGCGCATTTTCATTGTATTTTTTTAATTCAGTATCGCTCCGCGCATCGCTAATTCTTCTTTAAACCGTTCTTTAATGGCAGTCCCAATCTCCAGCATCCTCTCCATCCCTTTCATCTGAACATACCGGTTGGTAAAATCCACACGCTCGATATAATCCATATTGACAATGACAAATCGGCTGCACCGTACAAATCTGCCGTCATCCATTTTTTGCATAAACTGTTTTGCCGTTTCATAACTCATTGTAAGGCGCTGCGAAGTCGTATAAATAAACAGTTTTCTTTTAATCACTTCCACATAAACAATATCATCGGAATTGACAAAATAAAGAACTCCTTCATTGCGAAAATACATTCTGGTTTTCGTATGCGCCACCGGAAGTTCGAGAGCGCTCTGTAATTCATTTTGCAGTTCCTTGTTTTCAAATGGTTTGTGAATATAGCTGAAACACCTTAATTCCCGGAATGCATACAATTTTGGGTCCTCCAGTTCCGACATTAAAATGACCGGCGTATACTTATATCTTTCCATATGCCGAATATTTTCTACAAATGTTAATCCTGAAACATCCGATGGATTCCCGGGCTGCAGCACAATATCCACTAAGAATAAATCAATCTTATTATTTTCTGCAACTTCATAAGCTTTACTCACGGATTTAATGTAAAATACATATGTTTTTTCTTCGAGAGATTCTATAATTTTTCTGACTTTTTCCCTATAATTTTGTTTATCGTCCAAAACCATAATATGTTTCATGCAGTTTGTCCCCCTTTTCTTTTTATTTCTTTTTCATACGTCTCCTTCTTATTTGATAAACTCCTTGATTTTCAGATACATTTCCCAATCGCCTATTTCCAAATTCTGGTTTGGCTTTATGGCAAAATACTTTACTAAATACATGAGAATCCACATTTTTTCATAGTCTTTACACTTTCCTATCTCGGTGATAATGCTGCTGATACTTCCTTCGTCCCCAAACAAAAAATAGTCTGCCGAACCATAAAACTCCCTTCTAATGCTGCGGAGCATTTTTTTGGATATTGCATTTTGTCCATTTTCAACCTTTTGATACCCGGAAACGGAAATTCCAATACGTTCTGAAAATTCTTCTACGGACATCCCCGTCTGGTGACGGAAGTTTTTTAATCGAATGGACTGCTGTATCTGTTCTTCTTTTGTAAAATTTTCCATGTCGTCCCCCTCCCTTCCTTTTTTTATAAAATGCTACCGTTTTTTTCTTTGAGATTCCATAGACAAAATAGGACAATTTTTGACCTTTTTTTGGCTTTTTATACAAAAGTATCAATATAGTATATTTTATTGTTTTAATAATCCACTATATTAATACATGCATTTACATCATTCCCGCCAGATAAACACTTGCCACCGTCCCGCCCAGTGTTGCAAGCATTGCTCCCATAAGTGTCCAGCGGGTTTTTGTTACTTTCGCCACCATGAAATAGACAGACATTGTATAAAACACGGTTTCTGTACTGCTCATCATAATGGAAGCAATATTCGAAATGTAAGAGTCTGCCCCATAATTTTTATACACATCGACTAACATTCCTGTCGCTGCGGAAGAGGAGAATATTTTTACAAAAGTAAGCGGAACCAACGCTCCGGGAAATCCGATTTTTTCTGTCCACTGCCCCAGAAAAGTTCCTGCCGCCTCCATAAATCCGGAGGCGCGAAGCATTCCGACGGCAATCATCAGTCCAATCAATGTCGGCATCACCTTTAATACCGTGGGAAGTCCTTCCTTTGCTCCTCTGATAAAATCCTCATAAACGTCCTTTTTCTGCATCATGCCGCACAGAACGACCACGACAATCAGTCCGGGGATAATATAATCCGATAGTCTGCTCAAAAAAAACACCTCAATTTTGTCCTTAAAAAAATATATGACAAAATCAAGGCGTTTATATCTGTCTTAGCGCTGATAATACATTCCATATTTCATTTTAATTCGATCCAGTTTATGAAACATCGGAACAGCAAAAATCCATAAGGTCACGGCCGTAGATACCCCATGAATCACATTAAAGGGAATCCCTGCCAGATACGTGGCAGTCAACCGCTGTCCGCTCAGTTCTCCTGTAAGCGTAAGCGCTGTTCCGGTATCCATGATAAGACCGTAAATCAATACCGTTCCCAAAAAACCATACACACATAAGAGGCTTTTATGATGATATAGAGATTCCCGATGTTGGAATATCAATGCCGCCGTAAATCCCACTAGTCCAAATGCTGCCATCTGCCATGGAGTCCACGGCCCCTGTCCGAATGCAAAGTCTGAAATAAAGGCTGTGAGCGCCCCGCATAAAAAACCTGCCTGTTTTCCAAGCATAATGCCGGTAATGATAATGATCGCAGTGCTCGGTTTTACCTGCGGAACCATAAAAAAGGCCACTCTGCCGGCAATTGCAATCGCTGTCATCGCCGCCAGAAGGACAACCTCCCGCTCCCTCGGCTTTTTCCGCTCAAAAGAGACCATAAACCACAGGATGGCTGCAAGAATGATTCCCAGCGAAATCAGATAGCTGTTTCCCCCGCCAAAAAACATCGTAATTCCTCCTTATTGACCATTCCCTGTACAATTCCTTCTGTCATTTTTCTGATGGTTGTTATGTAAAACCGGTTTTCGCAGAAAAACTCCTGCACGGTTCCTTCCGACACCATTCTTCCCATTGCAAACAGCCCGCAGCGGTCTGCATACGCTCCACAGAAATCAATGTCATGGCTCACCAGAATAATTGTTTTATCTCTGTTTTTTAATTCCTTTAACATTTTTCCCATCTGCTCCTTAGAAAAACCGTCAAGCCCTTTTGTCGGTTCATCTAACAGTAATATGTCCGCGCCGGATGCAAGCACTTTTGCCAGTCCGAGTTTTTGCTGCTGCCCTCCGCTCAAATCATAGGGATGTCTCTGCAGCAGTTCCTGAAGCTGTACGAAATCCTGAATATTTTGAGGGACCTCCTCTAATTCTTCCCCGACAGTATCTTTGCAAAAAAGAGTCTGTACGTCCTGTGGAAGCAGCGATGTTTTTCCATTGATTTTCATTCTGCCCCGGTATGCCTTATACACTCCTGCCAGGACTGACATCGCCGTCGTTTTCCCGGTTCCGTTTCCACCTAAAACTGCATAGATTTCTCCCCGATTTACCTGAAAGCTGAGATCTTCGATAATATCCCGTCCGGTCCGTTCATACCGAAACCATATATGGGAACAGCGGACTGCCTGTTCGGATTTTTGATTCGTTCTTTGCTTTGGTGCGCCAAAGGAAACCGGACTTTCGGTTCTTAAGTCCGGCGCTTTTTGTTTCAGCCAGTTTCTCCCCTGTTTTACAGAGATTGGTACTTCCTGATTCAAATCGTGTTCCACCTGATAAAAAATCTGCGCGCAATCCGGCATCAGTTTTATGAGTTCCCGATTTCTATTCTTTTGAAGCACCTCTGTTACTGCTCCAAAATCTATCAGTTTCCCGTGCTCCATAATCCCCAGCCGGTCTGCTGCCTGCAGCACGTCTCCAAGTCTGTGTTCTGACAACAGCACTGTAATGCCGAAATCCTGATTGATTTTTTGAACCATCTCCAAAAAGCGCTCGGCAGCAATCGGATCCAGCTGTGCCGTCGGCTCGTCCATGATTAAAATATCCGGATTGAAAACCATCACTGACGCAAGATTTAACAGTTGTTTCTGCCCTCCGGATAACCGGCTCACACAATTGTTCAGCCAGTCTGTAATGCCAAAATATTCTGCAATTTCCGCCACCCGCGCCTGGATCACCTGCTGCCGGCAGCCCAGATTTTCCAATCCAAAAGACAATTCATGCCATACTTTATCCGTTACCAGCTGGTGTTCCACAGACTGCATGACAAATCCGATTTTTTTTGCCTGAACGGCTTCACTGACCTGCTCCAAATCACAGTTTTCAAAAAAAACACTTCCTTCCACTTTCCCGTAAGGGCGCAACACAGGTTTCAGGCTCCGGAGCAGTGTGCTTTTCCCGCTTCCCGACCTGCCGCACAAAACGACATATTCTCCCTGATGAATCTTCAAAGAAACATTTTCGACTGCGGGACTGATTTCGTTTGGATAAAAGAAACTTAAATTTTGAATTTCAATCTGCGCCATCGAAGCGCCTCCCTTCCATTAATGCCCAGCGGAGTCATGCAGAGCAGAAAATATGCCGAATAAGTAACCGCATCTCCCCATACTACATAATAAGGGTAATACAGGGTTCCTGTCCGTCCACCAACCAGTCCTGTGACAACAAGAATGCCGCAGCACAAAATCCATGCTATTGTGATGCCATCCCTGACGGTTATCCGATATCGGTGAAATGTCGTTCTTTTTCCTGATCCATATCCCCGCGCCCTCATGGAATTAACCGTATCCACAGAATTTTCCAACGCCCATGTTGTCGCAATGGAAAAGGTCAAAAACGCATTCTTTAATTTTGCTTTCTTTCCCAGCGGCTCTCCGTTCACTGCTTTTCCGGCAAGATGAATCTTTTGAATCTGCCGGGTATACTTCGGAATAAATGAAAAAATCATAGAAAGCAGAAGTGCAAAATGCGGAATCCATCTTCCGGCAAATTCAATCCATTGGTCTTGTGTCACAACAAGGTTCATGCAGGAAATCCACAATAATGTTCCGCAAAGCATAATGCCCATAAAAATGCCATAGAGCACCGATTCTTTTGTGACCGGATTCCCGGTTGGCAGATAAAACAGCAGATCTGCTCCTTTGTGGGAAAATAACGGATTAATCATCACCGTCAGTAAAAACATGACCAGAATAACTCCAAAATATTTCAGGCCGGAAGTCCCCTTTAAATAGAAATAATAAATTGCTGCGCTGCCAAGAGAAATAACCGTCAGCCCCGCCTGCATCCGAAGCATTGCGAGTACCGGAACGCTGAAAAAAAATAAGATATTTACGATTGGATGAAATCTTGAAAATTCGTCCGCCACTATGATACTCCTTCCGTGTTTTCCTCTAAATCACTCCAAAAATTGCAGGAATAGTTCCATTCGATACGGTCTCCGTCGTGAACCTTATAACTACTGCAGCCCACCTGCGGGCTTTCCCCGTTCACATAGTACGTCCAGCCGGATACCTCCCCGCAATCAAACTCATATAGATTATCAATTCCCTCCACATAGGCGCTGTCTCCTGTAAAGGACGCTTCCATTAAAATCCCTTCTTCTCGCAGCGACCGTTCTAAAATATCATATACGCTGTCTCCATCTTCGACTTTAATATTGGTCTTCTGAAAAATCTTTCCATCTTCTGGCAGATACTCTGACAATCCCGCACTTAACTGCTCTGAATGTTTTATCGCTTCAGAACAGTCCACGCTGAGCGTGCAGTATTGATTTCCGTTTTCCGAAGAAGCATGTTGATTGCTGCATCCGAAAAATAAGATACACCCGCATATCAAAAAAATTGTTGTCAATATTCTGATGGTTTGCTTCATTTTATCTCCGTCCTTTTTTATAAATCACAAATCCAATTGCTAAAACAGCTCCCACAAAAATAAGTCCGGCAAAGATATTCGTATTATCCGGCGTTTGATCTTCCTTTTTCGTAATTTCATTCGTCGCATTTTCTGTCTTTTCCTGAATTTCATCTGTAATCATTGCACTGCTGCTCTCTGCTCTTTCTACTGTTTGACCCGCTGCCGGAGTTCCTTTTTCAGACGTCTTCTGCGTCTGTGCCGGCTCCCTCAAAACAGCGGTCTGCCCGGTCTGCAATTGACTTGCCGCTTTGTGTGATTTTTGATTTTTAGATTTCGCTTTGCTCCGATTCTTTTTCAGATTTTTTTGTTTCTTAGCCTTTTTGGTTGTTTCTTTTTGTATTTGAGTTGTTTTTTGTCTGTTCTCTTTAACAATCTCATAAAGTTCCTCTTCGCCAGACAGATTCAGGCTGTATGCAGTCAGGGCATACAATGCCTGCTCTGTTGCCATCACATTGACATTTCCCGTCTGCAGGTGGCAAAAACCTCCGTCTTTATTGTATAAGAGAAGCCCGTCCAATACTGTATGATCGGATTTCACAAACCTCTCGTCTTCTATATCCAAATGGATCGCAGCCATTGCGGTCAGTACCTGCGCCGTGCTCTCGCAATTCTCTGTCTTTCCATCGGAAAAGCTCCCATCGGAACATTGCAGTTTTGACAAACAAAGCAGTCCTCTGTCTACCGCCTCTCTGACGTTGTCTTTTGATTGATAATATGGCGCCAACGCCTGAATCACCATAGCGGTCACATCAGCACTTGCATTTGCTTTTGATCCGGCATAATTCCATCCACCTTCCTCTGTCTGACTTTCAAGCATTGATGCAATGAGCCCTTCCCGTGTCGTCAAAATGCCTTTATAATCACTTTTGGCTTCCGGTATGGTATAGTTTCCACAATCTAAGGCAATGAGCGCATATGCTGTGCCATTCACTCCCTGCCGCTTTACCGTATCCATCTCGGACAATGGCCGGACCAGTTGATAACCGTGATAATCCGCAGCATCCAGTCCAAGTGCAGTCAAGGCAATGACCACTCTGGAATACTCTGTATATTTTTTCTGATGCAACACGCCATCACATTCATTTAGTTTTTCATCCAGATTTTGCAGATATTTTTCCTTATATTCATCCGGCAGATATCCGGACCTTGCCAGACCAATCATTGCCCATTCTCCTCCGGTACTCCCATAACCGGGGTCGGGATTATTTTGAATCAGGAAATCTGCCGTTTTTTTCAGGTAGGCTTCTGTCTCTTTTTTTCCCAGAACAGTCTTTGCGCTTGTTGGAACAGTAAATGTCAATAGAAAAAGAAAACAAAATACAAAAATAAGTCCTGCTGCTTTTTGTTTCGAAAATTTCATTCTGTTTTCCTCCATTTACAATGTCGATATTCTGAAATCAGATGATGAAAACAAAAAATCCCAAAATATCTGACTGTAATTTTTGTTACTTTACAACCTGTACCGTATAACTATCTGACCATTTCCCATATTGTTTCTTTCCATGGTTCACACAATATGCGCGCGTTCTGACAAACAGTTTTTTCCTGTTTTTGATTTTTGTACTGCTTACCGTAAACTTCTTTTTATTTTTCTTATAAAAAATCTTTGCAACTGCTTTTTTGTTCTTCTTTGCGGCTTTCCGCGTTTTGTAGAACCGCACCTGATAACCGTCTGCTCCATTGATTTTCTCTTTGAGAATAATCATTGCTTTTTTTGCAGATTTCTTTTTGGTTATCTTCTTGATTTTCGGCTTTCCACTCTTTTTGAATACGCTCAATCTGCTGTTCGTTACATCTGTTGCTGTGGTCTTCTGCGCAATATTTGCCGTAGTCGTTGCGGCGACATTCTGATTTTGCGCGCCAGTCTGAATCGCACCTTGGGTCTGTTCATTACCTTCCCGTGTCGTCGTGCTTACTTCCGCCGGAGTGCTTTCCGGTTCTTTCGTGCTTGTTTCTGCCGGTGTGCTTTCCGGTTCCTTTGTGCTGCTTTCCGCCGGTGTGCTTTCCGGTTCCTTCGTGCTTGTTTCTGCCGGTGCGCTTTCCGGTTCTTTCGTGCTTGTTTCTGCCGGTGCGCTTTCCGGTTCCTTTGTGCTGCTTTCCGCCGGTGTGCTTTCCGGTTCCTTCGTGCTTGTTTCTGCCGGTGCGCTTTCCGGTTCTTTCGTGCTTGTTTCTGCCGGTGCGCTTTCCGGTTCCTTCGTGCCGCTTTCTGCTGGTATGCTTTCCGGTTCTTTCGTGCTTGGTTCTGCCGGATTGCTTTCCAATTCTTTTAATTTCGCATAAATCTCATCAATTTCCTGCTGCGTGGCGTCATAATTTTCCAGAGCCTGAATTGCCTTTTCGTAAACAGTTTTGATTTCTTCATCAGCATTTTCCAGACTGTTAATATTGGCGGCAGTTCGTATCAATTCTTCTTTATCAGCCAACTCTGCATTTGGAATTCCCGTCCACGTCTCGTCTCCCAAACCGATGTCGGAGCCCCAAATCAGCGTAAATTGAAGACGGATGACATCTCCATCCTGCACGGTCACTGTACTGCACAAATCATCCAATGTCTCTCCATTTTGGGAAAACATCCAACCGGAAAACATTGTATAATCTCCTTCTTCCAAATTGGCATCCTCGTTTGGTTCCCAGTCTTCCAGATACCCTGCCAGTCCTGTAATACTTTCAGGGATTGTTGCCGCCCCATTGTCAGCATCATTGATTCCTTCAAGGTAAAATCCGCCGCCCTCACTGGCCGTGTAGGAATATCCTTCCTCATCCATTACCTTCTTAAACAGGTCCGCAATCGAAGAACCCTGCTGCAGGGTAACCTGTTTTGGCTCGACCAGAAATCCCTGGCCGATTACAAACTTTTCTGCTGTAAAGACAGCCGTTACCGTCTCCTGCGCTCCCTCAGCCTTTGCAAAATCTCCTACAAAGGCAGTTCCGATCAGTGCCACGGTCAATACCACTGACACAAAAAATTTTGTTACTCTGTTCATCGTAAATCTCCTTTCTGTCCTTTGATTCTCCAGAAAAAGGAAAAAGCCCTGCATTTCTGCAAGACTTTGATTGTTTCGCGATATTGACACGTCAAAACAGACGCCGCAGGCGCCTTTTATTTCCTCTTCGTCTTGCTTACGAATTCCGGTAAAGCTGTGTTGACATATCCTGACTTAAGTTCCTCCTACTAAAAGCGCCTTCCAGGCTGGTTTTGTAACCATGTCTCCCGTGGCATCATGCTTTGTTCGTCCCTCATACAGTAGAGAAAGACTGTGCCGGATTCTCACCGGACTTCCCTTAAACTGGCGGCTCACGCCCCAGACCACAACTTTTCTTATCAAATAGACAATTTTATACTACTTGATTTGGCAGTAATCGTCAATACTTTCGCTTTGATTTGAGTTTACAATACAAAATCCCCACTCCGGTACTCACGGATGTTGCAATAATTGCCGGGAGCACGACTGCTGACGGATTCTGCGCGCCAAACTGATTTCGAAATGCAATGATGGTTACCGGAATCAATTGCAGGGAGGAAATGTTTAATACCAAAAAAGTGCACATCTCGTCTGTTGCCACATGAGATGGCCTCTTTCCGTTTGTCGGATGTTTTGCCAATTCTTCCATTGCTCTCAAGCCTGCCGGAGTTGCCGCCCAGCCCAATCCCAATAAATTTGCCACAATATTCGTTGCGATGTGCGCTCTGGCGCTGTGTTCCTCCGGAAGATTTGGAAACAGCCATCGAATCAATGGTTTCATCCAATGTTCCAGTTTTCGAATGACTCCTGCTGTTTTTGCCACCTCCATCAGCCCCATCCATAAACTCATGACTCCAAGCATGGTAATACAAAGCTCGACCGCCTCTTTTGCCGACTCTACGGCGCCATTGCCGACCTCCCCGATATTTCCTGTAAGTACTCCATAAATGACTGCCACCACAATCATTCCTGTCCATATATAATTCAGCATTTTTTCACTTTATTTTTTCTTTTACAATATCTTATGGACGAAATTTTTTTCTATGCAGTTTTTTTGCTTTTATCGCAGGAGTTATTAACATTTCTGTACATTTTTTCATAAAAAATGCTGAAGTTATAATCTTTTTCCCCCATTTGTTGTAGCAGATTTCTCAATTTTTTAGAGTTCCAAAAAATATTAGCCATAATTTTTTAGATTTACATAATATCTTTGGTAAATTTACCACCTTGACTGGATGCGGCTTTGGATTTAAGATTTATGCGAATGAAGGATAAAGGAGACCCCATTCAAGTAGTAATAAGCTCAACAAAAAGGAGGCACTTTATGAAGACAGTTACTGTAAACTTGAATTCAATTGGCAAAGTAAAGTCCTTCGTCAAGGACATTAGTCAGTACAGCAATGATTTTGATCTGGTATCCGGTCATCGTTCAATTGATGCAAAGTCCATTATGGGTATTTTTACTTTGGACCTTTCAAAACCTGTTCAGTTAAATATTCACAGCGCTGACAACGCTGAGGTAATTGCTGAATCCCTTAGCGAATATACCTGCTAAGACTGCGTCAGACAATCCCATTGCTTCGGTGCATTGCTCCGGGCAGTGATCAATATACAAATTTGACAATTGAATTCAAACAAAAAGGGAGCTGCCTTATGGCAGCTCTTTCGCTATGATAATAGTTCATTATATATATCCCTCTTTGATACGCCTCTGTCTTTCGCGGCCAGTTTCATTGCCTGCTTTTTATCGTATCCCTGCTCTGTATAATAATCGATATGTTCCTCAATCGTCATTGCTTCCCATTTTTTTCTCTGCTCTTCCTCTAGTTCTTCCTGAGGCTTTCCGGCAATCACCAAAACATACTCTCCCTTCGGCTCCTTTTCCTGATACAATGAAAGCGCCTCGGATATCGTCGTCCGGATTCCTTCTTCGTAGCGTTTCGTCAGTTCCCTGCAGAGCGTGACCGAGCGGTTCCCAAGCGCCTCTAAAAGTTCATGCAGCGTTTTGACAAGGCGGTGCGGCGCTTCATAGAGTACTATGGTTCTCGTCTCATTTTTCAGTTCTTCCAGCCGCCGCACTCTTTCTTTTTTCTCATGTGGCAGAAAGGCCTCAAAACAAAACCGTCCGGTTTCCTGACCCGACATGACAAGCGCTGTGACACATGCCGCAGCTCCCGGAAGAGATGTTACCGTAATTCCTGCTTCATAGCACTGCCGCACCAGTTCCTCCCCGGGGTCTGAAATGCCCGGCGTCCCCGCGTCCGTAATCAGCGCAACGTTTTTCCCTTCCAGCATTTTCTGTACGAGAACCTTTGCCTTATCATATTTATTAAATTCATGATAACTGGTCATCGGCGTCTTAATCTCAAAATAGTTCAACAGTTTTCTGCTGTTTCTGGTGTCCTCCGCGCCAATTAAATCCACTTCTTTTAATGTTCTCACCACCCGGTAGGTCATATCCTCCAGATTGCCAATCGGCGTGGCGCACAAATATAATGTTCCTGTCATCGTTACCCCTTTGATGATTCCGGTAAAATTCCACCCATATTTCCTGCGGTAAATCATACCCGAAACGCTCTTTGCCGTCTATTTAGAACCGGTATAATTCATAAATTTTTTTAGTGTATACGCCCGGCTTTTCATATACAATCAAGGGTTCCATAACTTTCATCATGGCTCCGCCGCCTTTTCTTCCTTCAATCAGTACCATATTCGCCTCCCTGTCCACAAACGGGTAGACCATCTGGATCCGCTTTGGTTCAATCCGGTACTTCCTCATCAACGTAATGATTTCCACCAGTCTCCTCGGTCGGTGTACCATATAAAACCTTCCCTGCGGCATAAGCATTTTTGCGCTTTCCCGCAAAACATCTTCCAGCGTACACAAAATTTCATGCCGTGCAACCGCCTTTGCATCCTTTGGATTTTTCAACCCGTGATTTTCTGTCATATAAGGCGGATTTGTCGTGATAACATGAAAAGCGGCTCCGCCAAAAATATTCGAAGCCTCTTTGATATCGCCGTCTATAATTTCAATTTTCTCATCCAAATGATTGAGCGCTACGCTTCTCCTTGCCATGTCCGCACTTTCCGGTTGGATTTCCAGTCCGGTAAAATGCCCTCCATCCGTCTTTGCCTCCAATAGGATCGGAAGAATGCCCGTTCCGGTTCCAAGGTCGAGCACCCGTTCCCCTTTTTTTACCTCCGCAAATCCGGATAGCAGAACTGCATCCATCCCAAAGCAGAACCGCTCCCTGTCCTGAATAATCTGATAGCCGTTACGCTCTAAATCGACCAGCTGTTCCTTTTCCTTTAATTCTACTTTCAAAATATTCCTCTAATCCAATTTGGATTCTTCTTTGTCCTCAAGATTCTTCAATGCTTTTAATTCTTCCGAAGCCAGATCAAACTTCTTTTTCTTCGGCTTAAATTTCAATTCCTTGATTGAATATTCCCGGATTTCTCTTTCGTCATTTTCTTCCACGACAATCTTTACCTTCTGCCGGAGTACATTGACGCTGGTGACTTCGCCCTTATATCCGTCCAGCGTTTTAACCGTTTCCCCTATATTTGGCAGATTGGAATTTAACTGTTCATATGCCTCCTGCTCATTTTTCAGACAGCACATCAGTCTTCCGCAAATGCCCGATATTTTTGTAGGATTTAAGGACAGATCCTGTTCCTTTGCCATCTTAATCGATACCGGAATAAAATCAGACAGATACGAATTGCAGCAAAGCGGTCTGCCGCAGATTCCAATTCCGCCAATCATTTTCGTCTCATCGCGCACGCCGACCTGACGCAGCTCAATTCTCGTTTTAAATACTGCTGCAAGGTCTTTCACAAGTTCACGAAAATCAATTCGCCCATCCGCGGTAAAATAAAACAAAATCTTATTGTTATCGAATGTATATTCCGTATCGATCAGTTTCATTTCCAGGCCATGTTTTGCAATCTTTTCTTTACAGATCTTAAATGCCTTTTTTTCCTTCTCCTTGTTTTTCTGCGCCTTTTGATCGTCCTCCTTTGTTGCAAGGCGAATCACCGGTTTTAAAGGCGTTGTCACTTCATCATCTGAGACCTGTTTCACGCCTTCCACAACTCTGCCGTACTCTACGCCCCTCGTCGTTTCCACGATGACATGATCCTCTCTTTTTATGTCAAGACCTGCCGGGTCAAAATAGTAAATTTTTCCCGCCTGTCTGAATCTTACTCCAATTACCTTAATCATTTTCGAATCCTTTCTTTCAATGCCAGCAACAGCACCTCTATTGTAAAATCAAAATTAACATTCGAACGTATTCTGTTTTCCGCCTGCCCGATACTCTTTAACATCCTGTCAATATCATCGTAAGAACACTGCGCTGCCATCCGGTCAACCGCACGCTCCTGTTCCTCAAAAATCAAAACCGCCTCGTCTTTTAAGGCTTTTTTCGATAGCACATCCCGGAACCAGCTGCGCATCAGCGAAAAATACTCTCCAATTTCCTTTTTAAACTCCACGGCGCGTTTCACATTCGCACTAACAGCATCCATACCGGCATTCTGCAGAGACATGAGCGTATCCACGACACAGCTTTTCAATTCCCGAAAATCTTCAGAAACCGCAAGTCTCTCCGCCTTCCCCGGATTTCCTCCGGAAAACACTGCCGCTGTTTTCGCCTCGTGCGGACTGAGTCCATACATTGCCATGAGCCGGTCCTGAATCAGTTTTTCTTTTACCGGCTTCATGTTTAAGAGTACACACCGTGATAAGATTGTCGGAAGAAATACATCTGCATTGGTTGTCAACAAAATAATCACCGCGTATTCCGGCGGTTCTTCAATCGTCTTCAACAGTGCATTCTGCGCTGCCACCGTCATTTTTTCACTGTCCGGTACAATATATATTTTGTAGGGACTGCTGTATGGTCTTATCTCAATATCCGCATTAATCTGCGTACGGATTTCATCTACTCCAATTCCGGTCTTTTCATATGTCACATACAAAATATCCGGCTGATTCAGGGACTCTGTCTGTTTACAGGATTTACATTCCTGACATGCCCTGCCGGTCTTTGGTTCTTTCTCCGGCGCATTATCCCGGCACTGCAGCGCTTTCGCAAAATTTCTTGCCAGTGTCAGTTTCCCCATGCCTGCTTCACCATTGATAATGTAGGCATGAGAAATCTTTCCCATACGAATTGCATTTTCAAAATGTTTTACAATATGATCTTGTCCCGGCACTCTATCTGTTTCCATCATTTCTCCCACAGCCAAAAATCTGCTGTTATCTATCATATCACAAAACCCTGCCTAAACACAAGATTCGCCAATCTGCTCTGAAATCATCGCTTTAATCTCACAAATACAGCGTTCCAGGTCTCTATTCTCAAACCGCTGTTCAATTCCCGCTGCAATAATATTTTTCTCATCAAAATCTTTTTCATCCGCAAGAAAACGCCGACACAACTCTGCATACTTTGGCTCCTGCTGCTTTTGCTCGCGTTTGACTGCTCTTAGAAGCCGCTCCCCAGCCTCAACTTCAATATATACCGGCACAACCGAAGACTTTCCGTAATAAGCTGCCATTTTGACAAAAGATTCCAGGGTGCCGATATATAAATAATTTCCATCTGCCAAATCAATCTGTCCGTCATCCACCGTAAAATAAGACCAGATGCCATGAACAGTATTGTAATCGCGGCATTCAATCACTTTCCCGGATTCCTTCAGCTTCTGAAGTTCCTGCGGGCTCACAAAAAAATACTCCACTCCGTTTTTTTCTCCGGAGCGTATCGGTCTTGTCGTGTATCCGACAACCGTTTTTAATCGCAGCGAACTATCCTCCTTCAGCCTCCCAAAAATCGTATCTTTGCCACTGCTGCTTTTTCCTAAAACAAAAAATATCTTACCCATATCTGACTGTATCCTTTTATCGTAATACCTCAATCCACTCATTTTTTTTATCTGCCGGCCCGTTTATGCAAAAGCCCTGCCGCAGATAATTTTGAACTCTTTCGATGAGTCCTCCTGAAATTTCTTCGCCGGGTACAAGAAGAGGAATTCCCGGTGGATATAAATATAGAAATTCTGCGGAAATCCTTCCCTCCGCCGCATCAATGCGAACACGTTCCCTCTTCCTGACGGAAGCCTCATATACCGAATAAAATGCCCTGTTCTCCGGCAGAGAACAGTCATATGTTTTCTCTGCAAAACTCAATGTCCGGTCAATTTCCCGCAGACTACTTTTCAGACGATCCAGTTGTGTGGGGTCATCGCAGATTGTACAGATTGCAAGCGCATATGTCGGGGCGTCCAGTTCCAATTCAAAACCATATTTTGTCCGTAATTTTTCTGAGAGCTGTTTTCCTGTCATCTCTGTTTTGCCCACGTCGAAAACCAGTTTTGTCTCATCAACATCAAACACGGAACAGGTTCCCTTAAGTTCCCTGCCCGGAATTCTGATATGCGAAAAATTCTCCGCATCGCTGCGAAAATCTTTCATCTGACTTTGCAGTTCCGCCATTTTTTCCATTCCCTCTTTGGCAATCATATCCACGCACTGGTCTATGGATGCCATCAGCACATAAGAAGGACTGCTGGTTTCAAATATTCCTAAAAACTCTTCGATGCGGTCCGCCAAAACCCGATTTCCCATCAAATGAAGAATCGCCGTCTGTGTCAGCGCCGGCAATGTTTTATGTAAACTTTCAACAACAATGTCCGCTCCCAGGCGGTACGCCGGCTTCGGCGTTTGCAGACCCAGTCCAAAATGGGCCCCATGCGCTTCGTCCACAATCAAAATTCCATCTCTCTGATGAACAATCTCCGCAATTTTTTTAATGTCGGAAACTATCCCCTCATAAGTCGGCGATGTCAAAATCACAACTTTGATTTTCTTCTCTTGATCCAGGATTTTTTTGATTTTTTCCGCATCATATCCGCCATAGATGCCATAGTCTTCTATCAACTCGGGATAAACATATTTGGCTTGGAGATTTCTCAGTTTGAGAGCATGATAAACAGATTTATGGCAGTTTCTTCCCACTAAAACCGTGTCGCCAATTTCTGTCACTGCACTGATTGCCGCCAAAATGCCGCAGGTGCTCCCATTGACCAGAAACCACGAACGTTTCGTTCCATAAAATGCCCGCGCGCGCTCCATCGCATCCTGAATGATCCCCATCGGATAATGCAGATTATCAAACCCTTCGATTTCCGTAATATCAATTTCAAAAGGATCCATTCCCTCTAACAGTTTCAAATTCCTTTTATGTCCGGGCATATGAAGCGGATATCTCCCCTTCCTGCCATATGAAATTAGGGCATTTTTTAAACTGCTTTTATCCATATTTCATCACTGCCTTTGCAGCTTTCCTCCTACCCTGCTACGATATATCCCCAAAATCAGTATATCCTTGTTTGACCTTAGTTATGGCGATACTTGGCATTGGAAATCCACCTAATTTTATATTGCCATTTTTCAGAATTTTGGAATATACTATTATCAGAAGGAGCTACACTCTTCAGCATCTTCCCTTTTTGGGAATACCGCTGTTGGTAGCTTCTTCTTTCTTTGATATGTATTTTCTTTAGTTTCACGACATCATATAAATACAATCTTGTTCCGGTATTTGCGATAACGACCTCTGTGCTGTAATCATTTTTCTCCAATACGTATATTCACCGTTCCCAGTGTAAAATCTTTTATACCGTCTTTCTCGAATGCTTTAATTCCTCATTTACATAATCTCCTGATGCAGGAACAATTTCATCAATATTGTCTGCCATTCTCAATTTGTCCATGTATAAGGTTCTATCTTTGAAAAAGAGGCTTTTTGCGTACTTTGAAAAAAGGAATTTTCTTCTCCCCTTGAGCACTCTGCCATATGGTATTACTTCCTGCTTTGATTCCGTCTGCAAGTTTTACTGTCTTCATAATTTACAAGGTTCTCAAACAATGGGGAATCCCACAAAGACATCAGGAACAGTTTTACACTCTTCATAATTTACAAGGTTCTCAAACGATGGTCGAGATGATTCTTGACGGTTGCAAGTTTTACACTCTTCATAATTTACAAGGTTCTCAAACACCGTCTAACGGACACACAAACACGTACTTGTTTTACACTCTTCATAATTTACAAGGTTCTCAAACCGCTTTCATGTATTTTATTTGCAGTTTCGAGTTTTACACTCTTCATAATTTACAAGGTTCTCAAACTGATAGTTCCATTTTTTCTGCACTTTCACCGTTTTACACTCTTCATAATTTACAAGGTTCTCAAACTAGCCGAGGACTTGACGCAAAGATATTATTGTTTTACACTCTTCATAATTTACAAGGTTCTCAAACAAGAATGTATTGCACGATTAAAAGTCTGCAGTTTTACACTCTTCATAATTTACAAGGTTCTCAAACAATTATGATTTTATTAGGTTTTCAAATACAGTTTTACACTCTTCATAATTTACAAGGTTCTCAAACATAGAAAGAAAGAGAAACAAACAGACAATTGTTTTACACTCTTCATAATTTACAAGGTTCTCAAACATCAAAGGTATATGTACCAGATTTAACAGTGTTTTACACTCTTCATAATTTACAAGGTTCTCAAACTATATGCGAGATAAAGAGGCAAAAAAATTCGTTTTACACTCTTCATAATTTACAAGGTTCTCAAACTGTCACGTTAGTTGTTGCAACAGTGCCGCCGTTTTACACTCTTCATAATTTACAAGGTTCTCAAACAAATCAAGCGCAACTTTGGTCTTGCCTGTTCGTTTTACACTCTTCATAATTTACAAGGTTCTCAAACATATCGTGCTTATATCACATGAGGACACGTGTTTTACACTCTTCATAATTTACAAGGTTCTCAAACAGTAATACGTCACTTTCAGTAGTCAGATAAGTTTTACACTCTTCATAATTTACAAGGTTCTCAAACCAGTTCAAACTCTTTCACTTTGAAGCCCCCGTTTTACACTCTTCATAATTTACAAGGTTCTCAAACCCATCTTCAAAACAGTTTTCAGGAATATTAGTTTTACACTCTTCATAATTTACAAGGTTCTCAAACTCTCTTTCCCAATTCATCCGCGCAGTCTAGGTTTTACACTCTTCATAATTTACAAGGTTCTCAAACAGAAAAGAGGCGCGGTATATCATAAGTACCGTTTTACACTCTTCATAATTTACAAGGTTCTCAAACTAGGATCTCGCCGCTTCCTTTGTTTGTACTGTTTTACACTCTTCATAATTTACAAGGTTCTCAAACATAAAAAGGTAATAAATATTAAGGAGGTAAGTTTTACACTCTTCATAATTTACAAGGTTCTCAAACATAAAAGGTAATAAATATTAAGGAGGTAAGGTTTTACACTCTTCATAATTTACAAGGTTCTCAAACGGAGTTGTAGATGTAAGTTTTGATACCCTTGTTTTACACTCTTCATAATTTACAAGGTTCTCAAACATAAAAAAGTAGTAATAAATATTAAGGAGGGTTTTACACTCTTCATAATTTACAAGGTTCTCAAACGTCACGCTTCCCCAACTCTCCCGGGTCTTGTTTTACACTCTTCATAATTTACAAGGTTCTCAAACCAAGTATACCCCCTTAATTTTAAAGTTTTGGTTTTACACTCTTCATAATTTACAAGGTTCTCAAACCACGCGGTACAGTGTTTGACGGCGTAAATTGTTTTACACTCTTCATAATTTACAAGGTTCTCAAACAAAAGAGACATTTTAATTTCTCTTGAGCTTGTTTTACACTCTTCATAATTTACAAGGTTCTCAAACTAAGAAGATTTTGAAAAGTCTCATGACTTGGTTTTACACTCTTCATAATTTACAAGGTTCTCAAACCAATTAAAATTATTGCTCATAATGTTTACCGTTTTACACTCTTCATAATTTACAAGGTTCTCAAACGTAACTATAGGCGGAGGAACGCCGAATAAAGTTTTACACTCTTCATAATTTACAAGGTTCTCAAACGGGACTACTCTATGGCACGATTTAGGCGGAGTTTTACACTCTTCATAATTTACAAGGTTCTCAAACATCAATGAGTTTTTAAGCGTTACAGGATTTGTTTTACACTCTTCATAATTTACAAGGTTCTCAAACAATTTATATAATCGTTTATTCTCTCGTTCGGTTTTACACTCTTCATAATTTACAAGGTTCTCAAACATCGTAGCGTTTAAGATTGATAATTTAATTGTTTTACACTCTTCATAATTTACAAGGTTCTCAAACTATATATGAGGTATTTATATTTGGATTTCTGTTTTACACTCTTCATAATTTACAAGGTTCTCAAACCTCAAATGAGATTATCACCGAACCTACCCATTCGACAATGGCGAAATCATAAAAAGCTCTATTTTATAATTAAACATCTATCTTTATCAATAATATAGACGTTTTCATTATCCAGTTGTTCTTTTTCATAAGACTCAATCAGTAATAATTGTATTTTACTATAAAAAGCCATCTGATACAAATTCTGAAGTTCAGATTTGTTTAAATATTGTTTCAGATTAACAAAGCAGAGAATCTTATTTAACTGTAACTGAGATGTCAGTTTAATATACTCAATTATTTTTTGTGACAAAGTATCACAATATGGCTCGATTTTAATTCCATAAAATTTAAATAAATCTACCCACTCATAATCATTCTGATAAGAAATATCATTATAAGCAGCCCGACTAATCAATGTTTCAAGTAAATGACAGATTTGTGCATTCAAACTGTTCTTCTCCATAAGAAGTTCATTGCCAAGCCCGCTCAACTCCGAATAAAGTTTTTTCAGTACATTTTTATTATTAAAATCAAGCGCAAATGGATTTATGATGATTTCAAGTGTTTTTTGAATTTCCAGCAGTTCATCATTGTCAGATAATACAAAGTCCCCTTCCTGCCCGAACGACTGAAAATATAACTGTTCCACAAATTCTGTCATCACTGATTCATTTTCAAGCACCAACGTATCCGCCATATTTTCCTGCATATTTATAATCAGACTATATTTTCCATTTACCAACTTCATAAAATTACCAGCCTCTCATCGCTGTCCAGCACTTCCCTTGAAACTTCGCCTACAATGTACTCAATTTTTGAGAACTGTTTTTCCGTAATTTTCATCACCTGAACCAATCCCCTATTTGGTTTATGCTTTCTTACATTCTCTATAATAGCGTCCGCTATCGTCATGTTTTGCGCCAGTTTGCAATAAATACTTTCCTGCATCATAAGAAAGCCGTTTTTGATTAAATATTTTCTAAAAAGCGTATATTCACGACGGTCGCTATCTGTTACTACCGGTAAATCAAACATCACAATTACTCTCATATATCTATAACTCATTTGTATAAAACCGAATCAGGGAAGAATCTTTTTCATTTAGTGCATCAAACACGCTTTTTACATAAAGTTTGACCGCATTAAGAAAATATTCCCTCTTTCCTGCAATCAATACCTCCTCATTCAGAAGTCCCAGCATCATATATTTTTCATCTGTTTCAAATTTTTCAGGCTTTAAATAATACACCTTTTCATCTGCCAACGGGCGAAAAGGCTCCATTAAATCAGAAGCCAGATTAAACTGATTAAACATATTGTCATGAAAGAGCCCAATCTGGGTAAGATAGCCATTTGCAACAATTTCTCTGTTAAAAGCAGATAAAATCAGACTATATCCGTAATTTAACGCGGCATTGACAGGGCATTCTTCCGTTCTGGTAAATTTTTTCCCAAATAAGGCATTAAAATATACTTTTGCCGCATGTCCTTCACGATTTGTAACATCTCCAAATTCTATTTCATCAATATAGGAATGTAGCATCTCCGCTTCCGGCTTTTGTAATTTTTCCAACAAGCCTGCCTGCTGACGTATTTTTTCCGTAACGACTTCCGTCCAGATCATTGATTTTACATCTTTATCCCAATCGGTCTGCCTTTTTACCTTTATACTGGTGTCATGACTTCCATAATACGGTAACAGTTCAGCACTCGGATTTCTTTTTTCATCACAGAAAATCACTTTAATTTTTTTCTTCACCAACTCGCTGAGCAGATAAGCTGTAAGCGAAACAGCGGTGCTCTCTATGATTAAAATTCCTATTTCATTCAAATAGATTTTCTTGGTATCCTGCCCTCTGACCACAAGATACCCCATCTGATAATCCAATTTGGCATTCTTTGATATTACAACCGTCCGCCAACTCATATCGTCAGCAGGTCAATCTCATTTTGATAAAGACCTGCAACGGACTGATTCACTAACTTAAATTCTGATTTTCCAGAAAGTATTTTTCCAACTAAAGATACTCCTGTTTTTTTCTTTCCACCAATTAAAGTTAAATCCACACCTGCATTTGCCTGTTGTGATAACTGTAATATCTGCAGCAATACATATATCTGGTTGCTGATTGACAGGTTTTCAAACGCTTCCTGCCATTCTTCCAACTTATCTCCAACCGGATTTGGTCTGTTTTTATAAATTGTCTGCTGATGTTTCTCTTTCAGAATATTGTATAATAGAATATTCCGCTCTCTACTAATATCTTTACTTTGGTCTAACTGCTCGTCTGTCATTTTTTTATCCGAAGCGCCCGTAATTGCCTTAACATAACACATCTGTTCATAGTCTAAACTTAATTCTACTGCATTCGTAACTGCTAACCGATTTCCAGTTCTACCGGTCAGATACAGATAAAATCCATCTACTTTAATCAGAGAATACATCTTTATTTTCTTTAGTCTGATTACCGGTTCTTCATATCCCAGAAATGTCCGGCAGTATTCTTCCATTTTCTCCGTAGTATTTAGTTGCTCTTTTCTGTACAAAGGCATGGCTTCCAGACTGCGCACTCTTTTTCCTTTTTTTGTATATTCCACTAAAAAGAAATACGAGCCTGTATATTTTTTATATCCGCCATATTTACATATATCAGATAATCTGCTGTCTGAGGCTTTCACAGAAATATAACCCTCTGCATTTTTACTTTGCGCCTCTTTTGCGCTGTATATGGTCTGGTCAGCAAGCCCTCCATGTTCTTCATAGTTCATTCGGGTAACTAATGGTCTGCCTATGTTAAGCGCTTTTTTTACAATCCGGATACTCTCATTGTTTTCCGTATTCCAAGCGACCTCGCCGTTTCTCTGTACTGTATAGTCAAATATTTTGTACATATGATACGGATTTTTTTTGGCATCTCTGCGGTATTCTCTAATAAAGGTAATCGGATTTTTTGTAAATTTAACATGATAAGTATTTCCGACCACAATATTTAAGTACGCATCATGCGCATGGTGATAATCATTGACATTTCGGCATTTTACGATGTCATATTTCTGACGAAATGCACTTACATTTCCGGCTTTTACATAAACAATTTCACTATGCTGGAATGTCTGCTCAAACAAACCGGTAATGACTTTTGTCCCCTGTCTTGTTTCTACAATCTGTCTGCTGATAAAGGAGGCTTTTTCATCATCTGTAAACTCTTCCTTTCTCATTAACCGCTTGTATTTTTCTTCTGTAATAAATTTTCCTTCTTTTAAGGTTTTCCACCAGCCATGCATAGCGTTTCTGATGGAAGACTCGATAGGATAATTATCACTTTTATGAGCATTCTTTTCCTTTTTTACAAGTACAAGATTGTTTTCCAGACTGTCATCTTTGACAAAATGTCGTGGATAAATATGGTCGATGTCGTACAGATTATCATTAAATAAGTCAGATAATTCTATCCGGTCTCCTGTATACATACATTTTCCTTTTTGCATATAATACAGATACAACTTTTTACTTCTAAACTTATATTCTTCTGTATCGGCAATTTCTTTACTCCAGTTCTTTCCATCGTCTTTACAGCCTTTATATAATTCTGAAAATTTCTTTTTTCTGCTGTCTGTTCTCTTTTTTTCTGCATTGACATCTCTTGCCATCTCAACAAAGATTTTCGCAGGCTCTTCTCCTAATACCTTTTCCAATTCTTTCAGAATTTTAATGGTCTGCCAGATCATTCTCTTTACCGGTGAAGACAGATATAAATCTTCTAAATCTTCATATTCAACCTCTGACAATGTTTTTTCTATTGCGCTTGCCTGCTTTTCGACTTCATCTCTATATGTAAACCGGTTGCTGAGCAACTCCATAAGATTATAATTTTCGTTCCACATTCTTTGTATAATGGATAAAACTTCTCCGGTCTCCGTATCTGCTCCTTCAATCTCCAAAAAAGCTTTTGACAATCTGCCCCAGTCCTTAAATTTATACCCCATGATTTTTTTAATCTGTTCTTTGGATAAAACATCTCCATAGGTTTCCTGAATCCTCTCCTTCAGAAAAGATTTGGAATCCCCATAAACCGTAGACCAGAAAATAATATTTTCTGCCATTTTTTCCTGTTCAAAGGTAAGCGTCTCCGCATTGAAAACTGCCGTAAATTTTGCATAATTTGACAACGTGTTTGTGAAATCACCATCAATGCCCGTAATTTCTATCTCTGCCTGATTTTCCACATATGCATTCTTTTTTAAATATTCTATCAGTTTTTTTGCAGTTACTTTTTTTCCTTTTTTAAACAGATGATTATAAATACCCTGTTTTAAAGAAACCGAAACCTCTTCGCCGTTTATTTTTAAATTATTCAGTTCATTCAATACCATAAATTTTTCATACAAAAGAGAGTTTTTCGGCAGAACATTTTCCCCTGATAAATAGGTGCAGCGTTTTACCATCTTGCTGATAAATCTTTCAGCGGATTCTTTTGTGTCTATTTTCTGCTCAAAATTCCATGGGAAAACTCTTCCGGATTCCTTTCTGACCGACCATGCGTTGCCTTGCCCATTATTGCGCAACGGCCCGACATAATAAGGAATCTGAAACGCAAACATCTGCACAATTTTTTCGCTGACAGAGAGTCCCGTTTCATCTGTTTCCTTTAAAAATGGCAGATAACTCTCCGCATTTTCCAAAATCTTTTTCATTTCTGCTTTATGTACCTGATTTGGAATTACGCCGTTTGCAGAAGTAAGCTGCTTTGGAAGAAAAGCATCTTTCTCCAATTCCTGTAAAATATATCCGGTATCTTCATCTTCCGGCATATCGCCGACTGCTTTTTTCACATTCGTAAAAAAGTCCGGCGATTTTGCTCCTCTCCGTTCCTTCTTTTTTCCGGAATTTACAGAACCGACATAGGCGCTGTAATTGTTTTCTTCCATTGTCCGGAACATCGTGTCATACTTTTCAGGCGCATATTTCTTATACACCCGTTTCAATATAATCAAATCTTTTTGGTGCTTTTCATACAAATCAACCCTTGCCTCAGACAAATACTGATAAGTCTTATTTTCGCCCTGCATAATATTCGCCAAAACACCGGCATCGTATATTTCCTTTAAAGTCAGGAACACTTCATAAGCTTCCGGACTCAGCATTTCTTCAACCTGTCCGCACTTTTCATCAAAATTTCCATCTTTAAATGAAATCTTAAATTTCTTATTTTCATCTTCAAAGTTTTCAGTGACAAATATGTTTGCAATCGTGGCAGTCAATCCACAGATTAACTTCAACAGCTCCGCTTCTTTCTTATCACTTTTTTTGTTGAGCTGTAATGCTTCAAGCAGTTTTTCGTGTTTTCTGCTGCTGGAGTATTCTTTAGAAGATAGAATTTGCATCAGTCTGCCGTCTGCATTTATATCGTTGAGTGTTGTTTCTTCCCATACCAATGATAATTCTTCGCTCAATGACTGGCTTAACGCGTTAATATCCTGTGTTCCGTTTTCTCCCAAACTTGCATTCAGAAAATGTCCGCGATGTTTATACATATTTAAAATTGCCAGAAAAACAAGTCTTACATCATGAGGTTCTTTGGAATGAAGCAGTTCATTTCTCAAATGAAAAATTGTCGGATAATCCTGATAATACTGCTTATCCGTATATCCTGTATCTGCGAACAGGGCGAAAGGCTGGTGCTCCGCTTTATCTGCCTCAAAATATTTACTGTCTTCAAGTCTTTGAAAAAATCCCGCATCGCGTTGATTAATTTGCTCTTCAAAAAGTTCCTTTAAATAACCAACCCTTGCCTTTTCTCTTTGCAGACGCCGCCTTGATACCCTATGACTTCTCCGATCTGCAGCAGTCTTTGCCTCACTAAATAATCGAACGCCCCATAAATCTTTTCCTTTTTTTCTAATAAGATTGTATTTTTCATCAGTGACTGCCCAACCCACAGACGAAGTCCCCATATCAAGTCCTAAATAGTATTTCATTTGCATTTCCTCCATGAATTTTTTCTGAAATGTATTGACACATATTTGATTTGATGTTAAATTGATGGTGTAATTTACAAGGTGAGTTCAAATAAGGATTTATCCGAAATCGCCGAAAGGCATGCTTGTTGCATATGATAAAAAGACTTAAATTTTATATTTGAGTCTTTTTTTATTATCCCGAACAGAATTAAAAAAAACTTCAGATTGCTTTTCTAAATCAATCCCCCTTATTTTCACGTCCACTAAAAACTGACACAATTATAACATATGAAAACATAGATTGTAAACCTTCGTCTTCTATTCCGATAGAGTAAACTGATTGTCAGTTGGGAAAGGTCGGAGAACTCTTAGATATAATTCGTTTCGATTTGATTCCCTATGTTTACTTCTTTCTGTCTAATCTGGTTTTGCTCTTAACTGAGGTCTCCAAAGAATAAAAGTCTTTAGGATTTTCAAAAGATTTTTCCTCTGCTTCATTTAACCCCTTAACTAAAGTCTCTAATAATGTTACAATATCCATGAAAAAGATCCTCCTTTAATGATTTTTCGTTGAAACCATTATAACTTATAAGAGGACCTTTCTCATTTTTATTTTTATTCAACTGACAAAAACTCTAATCTATATTCTTTAAGGTAACCACTCCTCAATTTTCTACACTTCTTATATACATTTTTCAATTCACGTAATTTAAAATTGATACTTTATATATAAGATACATTCTGTTCCATATCATATTCATGGGGCTGCTTGGTAATAGCCTTATGCCCTATGGCAATGGCAATTTCAAATACATACCCTTTTGGAAATTTCAATTTTTCGCTAAAATATGCTTTCTGTTCTCCGGTCAGTGCAGTTTTAACACAACCGATAATAACACTGCCAAGTCCCATCGCTTCTGCTACCAGAGCAATATTTTCTACTGCAATTCCCGCATCGACACTACTCCATGCAAATGTTTCCTCTGCGCTTAAAAAAAGTACTGTCGGCGCTTCATAGTAAAAATTATGTTCGGGTCTTGGGTTTCCAAAAGTCTGATTTTTCAAATGCTCAATTTCAGAAAGAATTGGATTGTCTCCATCTACAACCGTAATATGAATTTCTCTTCGATTGGTAGCAGTCGGCGCCTGAAGTCCCGCCCGAACTAAACAGTCTATTTCTTCTTTTGTCAACAGTTCTGTGGTGTATCCACGTGTAGAGCTCCTTTGTTCAATCACCTGTAATGTTTCATTCATCTTTTTTCTCCTTTTAAAAATTAGTCTTGGTTCCAGCTTTTATTTGAAATAATTCTTTATATTAAAAATGTACAAAAAGCACCTGCATCAATGGTTTCACTAAAATATTATTGATTTATCATTTCTAAATCACCCATACCTGCAGTTTATAGTTCACCCTGCTCAATCTTGTTTCATTTTTCTTGGGACAGCCCTTTGACATTCAGGATTATCTTCCATTCTACTTGGCTCCTTAAAAATTTTTTCTCTTATCGTATCTATCAGTATAACATATTCCTCTAAGATTTTGCACCTTGCAAACATCTTTTATATTACTATCCATTAACTTCCTGCAGGCTGAACGGTTATATTACCGATATTGACCGGCGGATGAGAAAACTGTTTTCTCATCATGTAAAAAATCCAAAACCACAGCTTTATATTGATTTTACCGTGGTTTTTTGCAAATAAAAGCACCAACCATGTTGATGCTTTTATTAATAGACTTCTATATTATTTCTCACATCATAGACAATTTCATCTCCCTGATAATACAAATCAATCATTTCATCCATTGCATTGATATCGCCCTGACCGTAACTATCAATTGAAATCGTAATATCATAATCTTTAAAAACTTCACCAAATTTATCGTTCTCTCTTTTTCATAAATTTTTATGTAGAACATTCAATATTTTTGCATAAAAAGATGCCCAGTTCCGGAATCGAACCAGAGACACGAGGATTTTCAGTCCTCTGCTCTACCAACTGAGCTAACTGGGCATGTAATCAATTGCGGGAGTAGGATTTGAACCTACGACCTCCGGGTTATGAGCCCGGCGAGCTTCCAGACTGCTCCACCCCGCGACATTATGAAATTAAAAAAGTGGGCAGAGGTGGATTCGAACCACCGAAGCAAGTTGCAGCAGATTTACAGTCTGTCCCCTTTGGCCACTCGGGAATCTGCCCACATAAGCCGATGAACGGACTCGAACCGTTAACCTGCTGATTACAAATCAGCTGCTCTGCCAATTGAGCCACATCGGCACATTTCTTTTATCACTGTACATTTTAATGTACGAGTGGGACCTACAGGGCTCGAACCTGTGACCCCCTGCTTGTAAGGCAGATGCTCTCCCAGCTGAGC
>CANQMA010000006.1 GCA_947624875.1 uncultured Lachnospiraceae bacterium | reverse complement strand
GTGCCAGAGCGCACTTCCAGCCCTCCTCCGGCGGATGCGGAAATAACATTGACCCCCGGAGCGACAAGGTCTGGCTTTACTTCATTATTTTCCCGCAAAAATCCTCTGCCTGAAAAAGAAGCCATCACATCGGTACTGCTGTCATAAGCCCCAACGGAAACTGCCTTGAGCGTCGTCCCCGGAATGGTCAGCGTCGTATCCGGATCCGGTGCAAAAAACTTTGTGTTGACATTGACCGCCACTGTTCCCGGAAGCCAGAAATCATATCTGCCGACAACAATTCTTTTTGGAAGAATCCGAATCACCCAGATTCCGGGATCCGTGTAAGAATTTTTTGGAATCAGTTCCATATAAATTTCCTGAAATCTGCTAAACGGCTTCGGCGTCCCATATAAAACGGAAATCCTTGTATTGTCTAACGAAAACTTCCATATGCGCGCACTCTCGTTAAAAACGCCCGTCGCATTTCCTGATGGCGCAATAATCTGTAATTCAAAAACATCCGAGAAATTTTTCCAAAGCTGTATACTGAAAGACTTCTGGTAATTAGATACCTGAAGTTCAATTTCCTCAATCATTCCTTCCGTGACATATCCGCCCGTATGCCCCGCACTGTCGCCCTCGTTTCCCACGCCAATCTGTACAGAAACCTGATTGCCGTCGATGACTGAATCCAAATAAGTGGACAACAGCGAAGTACCGTCATGGGAACCATAGGAATTTCCAAAACTGATATTGAGCGATAAGGGCATCTGGTAAGCATTCGCCTGTCGGATGATAAAGTCAACGCCCTCCATCAACCGGGTTGTATACGGAAAGGAATCCGCCGTTGCATTTGCCATTTTCACAATAATCAACCGGCTCTGCGTCGCAATTCCCAGATTATCATTTTTATTTTCCGCATAATTTCCCGCTGCAATCCCCGCCACATGCGTTCCATGGCCGGAACTGTCTATGGAATTGACCAGTTCGTAGGGATCATCCGTCCGCAAAGCTTCATTGATTTCTGTCTCATCATAGACTCTTCCTGTCATCTGATCCCATAGTTTTAATATGCGGGTTGTTCCGTCCTGATTTCGAAAAGCGGAGTGCGTATAATCAATTCCGCTGTCTACAATCCCAATAATCACGCCTTCTCCGAACAGCGCTCCTCCCCGCTGATTGACCGCATCAAAATCGTGAACCTGCACCTGGGGAATACAGGAAACTCTTCTCCCTTCTGTGACAGCAAATTCAAGGCGCTTCGGTTTTTCCACAAAAATAATCTCCGGCAGTGACGCCACCCGTTCCACATACTCTGCAGGGACATTCAGCACCGCATAACCGTTTAATAATTCTTTGATTTGTATTTCAGGAATCTGTCCGGTCTGCTCCAGACTCTGATACCGAACAATCAAATCCCATGTGCGGCTCTCCTCGTTAAATCCCACAGACAAGTCCTGCGATTTTCTCAGTTCCTGTGGAGAGAGTTCCAGTGCAAGATTCAGCTGATTTTCTATTTTTTCGTTCATTATCATATCTTTTTTTATTTATTATATGGGACTGATACGGCACAATATGAAACAGGAACAACACTTTGTATTTAAAAATATTTTAGAACTCCCTTTCCTTTTTCACTGATGATTTTTGCCTCCGCTCCCATAATCATTGGAAATTGCGGTCCTTTGTGCCCGATATCCGCATCAAAAATGACAGGCACATGTAAATCCGATAAAACCTCCATGACGGCCTGTTGATATTCCTGTCCGATACTACTGCGATACATGAGAGGGCGGCCAAAAACAAACCCTTTCACATGCCGGAAATAACCCAGCTGTTTCATCTGCCATAAGTGGGTGATCAGCACAACATCTTCCATGTCAAAACTTTCCAGCACCCAGAGAATTCCATCGTCCCGATAGCGCTCTATAAAATCAGCCGTTTTGTCATAACGGGTTCCCAATAGAAAAACAATCACATCAAGACATCCTCCCAAAAGTCTTCCGGAGATTTCAATGCGGTCTTCTCTGCGTCCGTTGACCCACTGTACCGGAGCATCCGGGTAATACCCTTCCAGACCGGTTTCATGGGCGTGTCGCTCTGCTTCATAACAATCATAGGAATGGAGTGTTTTCTGACTTCCTGTTAAGACACCGAGATTGTCGCGGACCGATTTCTGCCATGGTTCCATGCCAAAATCACTAAAATTGCTGCCATAAACTGCGGCAACATCGCAACCTGTCACAATCGGATAAACCAGCCCGGTATTATCTGAATATCCCTGAAACCACTTTGGATTTTTCCTGATTTGATCAAAATCGACCATGTCAAGCATTTCCATCAGATAATCTCCGCCTGCCGGTGAAAAAATTGCCGTAACCTGTTCGTCTCTGACCAGACGGTTGAACAGCCGCGCCCGTTTTTCTCCCGAAGAACAGCATCCACGCTGGTCTGCAGTAAATACATTCTCACTCACACAAACGCGGTATCCCTCCCGCTCCAGATTTTTGACGCCATTTTCAAGGCGCTTTTTCTTGAACTCATCGGTAATCCCGTTAGAAGTTCCGGTCACTGCCAGCGTATCGCCCGGCTTAATAAATTTTGGAATAATCATTGTTTCTTCCTTTCCGCTTACAGTTTCCTGTATTGCATTTTTTTACGAAATCGTGATTTCATCCTGCAATTCAATTGAATAAATAATCATTTCAGAAACAGGAATTTTTGAAATCTGTTCCAGTGCCTGTTTATAACTTTCCAATTGAACATGGTATTTTTCAACCAGCTCCGACATCTTCTGCACCCGATCTGTTTTGTAATCTGCAAGCACGTATTTTCCATCTTCGATAAAGCACACGTCAATAATTCCCTGAACAATCATCATATCCTCGGAATTGTTTTGTGCAGTCTGACCGCCAATGCCCAATAAAAATTTTCTTTCCCGAAAGAGTTCCTTTCGCTCCTGCGCCTGTTTCATCCGATGAAACAGAGAAGATTTTGTAAATTTGACAATCTCTTCCGGACGGATGCAGTCCGCCTGCGCCTGCTCCATCAAACCATGGGATACCAAGTCTTCCAGCATCAGGACAACCTGTTCCCTGGTGTATTCTTCCACATTCAGGTCTAACAGTTCCAAAACCCTGTGGTATGCGGTTCCCCGCTCTGCACCGGTCAGTTTCTGCTCTTTCGACCGGTCTTCCTGCATAAAAAACGGAATCCTTTCTTTCAGCGGAGGTTCTGCCGTTTCCCCAAATACGGCAAACCCGTCCAGTTCCTCCACATACGCCATACTTTGCTTTTTGATTTCCGTCACACTGGCTTTTGCAAACTTTGATACATACTCCTGATATGGATAACGAAAATGCAGCAGCTCTTCCAGTTCTCTTTTCTTTTCTGTCGAAAGCGTTCTCTGTCCGAGCATCCAAAGCCATTCTTTTTGCTCCATATACTCTGCATTTTTTTCAATTTCCTGTTGAAGAATCTCCTCCTGGTCAATCAGTGCTGCTTTAAAATTACTTTCGGCGTGGTAAATTCCGTTTTCCTCCGGCATTTCATACGCAGGTTCCCCTGCCACCGCCGCAAAGGCTTTATTTCTTCCGACCGTATATCCGATCCAGTCAAAAAATGACGGAGACTCCATAAGCCTTGCATAGGACAAGACGCGGTTTTGACTCAATCGGTTTGCGCGAAATGTGAGTACTTTCTCTTCCATTTTACGGCTCCGCGCCGTCATAAAAAGTTTTTCTTCCGCTCTTGTGAGCGCCACATACAAAATCCGCAATTCTTCCGCAACGGCTTCCCTTCGATTTTCCAGCCTGATTGCTTTTTTGTAGAGCGTTTCTGCCTGTGTGCCGAGAATCGGGTCAATACAGTCAATCCCGAGTTCTCCCTGATCATTCATCACAATTTTATCCGGAAACTCTCTCATTTTTCTCGCACAGTCACAGACAAATACAATCGGAAACTGCAGTCCTTTACTCTTATGAATCGTCATAATCTTTACTACATTTTCTTCTTCCCCCTGCAGTGCGCTTTCCCCTTCATCGCTCTCCATTTCCTTAATCCGCTGCACATATCGGACAAAGTTAAACAAACCTTTATAACTGGTCTCATCATATGCCACTGCTTTGGTCTTGAGCATTTCGAGATTTCGAATCCGGCGGGTTCCATTCACCATTGCCCGGAGATAATATTCATATCCGGTTCTTTGCAGAATCAGTTGAATCAGATCATAAACGCCCGTATACGGCGTCATATCCCGAAATTCAAAGAGTATCTGTAAAAATTGATTCGTTTTCTGCACAAGATTTTGATTTGTTCCGTCAATTCCGTATCGGTTTACCGCTTCGAAAAGACAATTGGACACGCTGGCGCTCTGAATGACTGCAAGTTCCTCTGAGGTGAACCCAAACATCGGGCTGCTCATTGTCGCGGCGAGTGGAATGTCCTGTCTTGCATTGTCAATCACACTCAAAAAGTCCAGCATCGTCCGAATTTCAATCGTTTCATAGAAACCGGTTCTGTTTTCTGCATAGACCGGAACGCCATGATTTTCGAGATGCTCCTGATAAACGTCACTGACTCCTTTTACACTTCGAAGCAGAATGGCGATGTCGCCATAACGTACCGGTCTGTACTCTCCGTCTTTTGTTATCTTCATTCCGGTATCCGGATTGGTGATCTCCAAAATTTTCTGCGCCACATACTCCGCTTCTTCTTCTCTTGTCTCTGACCGGATCATAATCAGTTCACTTCGATGATCCTGTTTGTTTGGCGCTTTCCCGAAATCCGCGCCAAGCGCCAGCCGGTTGTCTTTTTGATAATCAATTCCGCCCAGTTGTGGATGCATCAGATAATCAAATAGGAAATTGACACTTTCAATAACCTCCCTGCGGCTTCGGAAATTTCGATCCAGTGTAATTTTGCACTGCTCTTTTGTCAGGTCCTCAGAAAACCGGTTGAATTTGTCTAAAAACAGCTTTGGCTCCGCCTGTCGGAATCGATAAATACTCTGCTTGACGTCCCCCACCATAAACATTTTCGGTGAATTTCCACCTTTTGATATGGAGGACAGAATATATTCCTGAATCTCATTGCTGTCCTGATATTCATCAATCATGATTTCTTTGAATCTCTCAGACAGATTTTTGGCAACGGAAGACGGTATCAAAGTTCCACATTCCGTCTCATCATTTAAGATCCGCAGGGCAAGATGCTCCTGATCCTGAAAATCAATGACTCCTTTTTCCAGTTTCAGTTTTTCGTAACGCTCCATAAATTCCAGAGTCAGTCTTACAATTGTTTCCACTGTTTTTCGGCTTTTGTGAATGTCCGAATAGATTTGTTCAAAACTTTGTGAAAACGCATCCTGAAGCATTTTTTTCTTGCAGAAATCTACGACAGAACTTTTGAGTTCTTTGATATACTGCTTAAATTCCTCCGGAAATTTTTTGCCCGTGCGCACCTGTATTGTTTTTTCAATTGGCTCAAGTTCTCTTCGAAGTGTTTCATAATCTTCTGCCTTCTCTGCATTTTTAACAATGGACAGTACTTTTTCCAGATTTTCCGCCGCCTTTTTTTCTTCATAACGATCAAGCATCTCCACAGCATGTTCCAACGAATCTGCCATATCGGATAAAATCTTTTGATAATGCGCCAGAAAATCTTTGACCAGATTACTCTCTGCAAGTTCTTCTGCAGAAGAAACCTGATAAATCTGCATACTCTTTTGAAGCCATTTTGTCGGATTATAATGCGCGAAAGCCTGGTGGTTTAAGGAGAGAATCAGTTCTCCAAGCGAATCCTTCATTTTCGCTGAAGTATATTGCTGCGCAAGCGACATAAAATCTTCGTCGCCTTGTTCAAAACAGTCCTCTAACATTTGTGTGAGAACGTCTTCCTGCATCATCGCAATTTCCACTTCATCACCAATGCGGTAATTCGGGTCAATGTCAATCTGTTCAAAATGATCCCGCACCACTCTGCTGCAGAAACTGTCAATCGTCATAATCCGGGCATGATGAATATAAGCAAGCTGTCTTTGAATATTTTCATCCTCCGGCTGCTGCTTTGCAAGGCTCTCCAGCGCCTGCCTGATTCGTTCTTTCATCTCTGCCGCCGCGGCCCTTGTAAAAGTAACGACCAGCAGTTCATCAATGCGTACCGGCTTTTCCGGGTCGGTAATCATCCGAATGATCCGCTCCACTAAGACAGCGGTCTTGCCGGAACCTGCTGCTGCAGAGACCAAAAGATCCCTTCCATGTGTTTGAATTACTTTTAATTGTTGCTCTGTCCAATTCATTTATTGTTCTCCTGAAAGATTTTCTTCATCCCCATTTAAGTAGTTTCGTACTTCATCCATTTTCCACGATGCTGTATCGCGGTAATGGTCTCCCAGTTTTCGGTCAAAACCGCAAATAGATTGAAATTTGCAGTAATCGCAGACACCTGAAACGGGATTGATTGGAATCTGTCCCTCCAGAATATCCTGTGTCATTTGGTCTGCCAGATCAGATACATACTCCATCAGTTTCTGATATTCCCCGCTGCTTAAAGCATTGGAGCGACTGTCTATCCTGTCTGTGGAACCGGATACCGGAAGAATGACAGAACTTCCTTTCCGTGTCAGCGCATCCTTGTCCATGGCGCGAATGACGTCCAGGTCAGAATTGACCAGTCCTGACATCCGGTACGTCTTATATTTCTGCTCCCATACGACCTCTTGGATAATCTCCTCATCTGTCATCGCTTCATTTCCATCCTGTCTGTAACGCTGAATTTCTTTTTCGTAAACCGGTTTTTCAATACGCGGATTATCGATATGGAAATAAAGTCCCGCCGCCGGAAGCACTTCTTTGTCCGGATGCTTTTTCTGTTCATAATGAATCGCATCTTTGAGATAAATCATCAGCTGCATCTGTAACCCCAGAAAGGTATCTTTCAGACTGAATGTGGTACTTCCTGATTTGTAGTCAATCACCTTGACGTAGAGGCGGTTTTCCTGTTCTAAAAGATCCACGCGGTCCAGCCTTCCGTGTTCTACTCTGAGTTCGTACGCTTCCGGTTTAAACTTCCCTGCGCGGATATGGTGAATTAACGCATCTACCGTAATCTCGGCGGTCTGCTTTACCTGTTGTTTAATAAACGCATTTCTGGCAGTCGATTCCAGCACGTCATGGTCGTATTCTTCCACCACTTTTTCCACACAGGAATCAATGATATCGCGGCTGTCTGTTCTGCTGAGTTTTTCCCATGGGATGTTTTGTTTCTGCACTTCCCGGAAAAAAACATCGATTGCCCCATGATAAATATTACCGATATCAAACGCGGCAAGAAGAAAGCGCTCCCGCTCTTTCAGACGCAGACCGTCCGCCAGGAAAAACCGATACGCGCATCCGGCATACCGCTCCAACTTGGTGACGCTTAACATAGCGCCGTTTCCGTAAAGTTTTTTTGCAGTTTCTTTTGATAGCATTGGATTTTTACTGTGGTAAAACGCTCCGTCCAGAATCTGTTCTATCGCGGCTCTGCCGTTTTTTTGTTCGGACAGATAGGCGCATAAATCCCAAAACTTTTCCGTCAAATTTCCTGTCTTGAAATCGCGGATATTTTCCGCGATATATGCCTTTGCCGTCTGTTCACTGATAATACTTTCATAAGGCGTTTTCTTTTGTCCCTCGTCTATCACGTCCAGATTTCGAAACAAATCCCGGATTCCGGAAATAATATAGGACTCTCTCAGTACACTGCCGTCGGAAGCGCTCCTGCTGTAACAGAGTATCAACTGCTCTGTCGGCTTAGCAAAAAGCGAATACAGATACAGTCTCTGTCTGAAAATATTTTCCCTGGCTGTCGGCGCAAGTACAATTCCTTTTTCCTCCAGCTGTTCCCTGTCAAAATCGGAAAGAATACTGCCGCCGGCTTCTTCCTTTGGAATCACCCCGTCATTCACTCCTAAGAGAAACAAAATCTTTTTGGTGTCTTTCAGACGGGTCCGCTCGATATCGCCCACCATCACCGTATCCATGCCCGGGGGAACAATACCGACTTTTAATGTCTCAAATCCGGTCACTAAAATCTGTTTATACTCCGCTAGGGAAAGACATTCCTCTCCCATCAGTCCGGTCATCTGTTCGAGCAGATTCAACAGCGCATCATAGGTCTGCTCGTATTCCTTCGACAGACTTAAGTTTTCCTTTTCTTTAAATTGCACGGCATATTCAGCCATTTTGCGCTGGATATCCATCGAAACAATAAAAGAGTACACTGCTTTTGTAAAACTCAAAACGGTGGCGTCTTTTCTGCCCAGCCCGCTCCGAAGCGGTTCAAGCATCTGCTTGATTTTCTCCCTTACCCTGTTGACCTGCATGAGTTCTTCTTCTTCCATTCCACGGTAAAGTTTCTTCCATTCTGTGGAATAACTCCGGAAACCGCGTCTGCCGGAGCGAAGCACATAGTTTTCAAAGACATCTTTTTCTTCATAGTCCAAATCAATCAGCCCCAGTTTCAGCAGATGCACGACGGTCTCATAAGTGAAATCTTTTTCAATGATCTCAATCGCCGCACGGATTCCCTCAATAAACGGGTTTGCGCAGACTGTCCGCTTATGGTCGATAAACGAAGGAATCTGATACCGCTCCAGTTCCTGTTCGAGATACCGGTGATATCCTTCCATATTACCGGTAATGATTGCAAAATCATTGTAGCGGTAAGATTGCCTGGCCACCAGTTCTGCAATCTTTGCGGCAACAAAACTGACTTCTGAAAGCGGATCGCCAAACGCGTGGATTTCGATGGCGTCGCCTTGAACATCCGCCTTGGAACCACACTTTTGAAATAGATTCTGTTCGATATGGCAGAGACTTGCATTGTCTGCAATCCGCCTTGGTTTTTGTCCTGCACCGGCCACAATGAGTTTTCTTGTGGAAATTCCGTTGTTTTCCGCGAGCACCGAAAGTTTCTGTATCGTCTCTTTGCTCAGATAAAACAACTCCGTTTTTTTATAAGCCGAAAACGCCGCCTCCCGCTGCGGCAGTGTAACCGCTACCGTGACTTCCCTGCTGTATCGGATCAGCAGTTCTAAAACCTGATACTGCGCCGGCGTAAAACCGGTAAATCCGTCAAAATAAAAAGAAGTATTTTTAATCGATTCTGATTTTCCAAGATATCGGCATAAAATTGAGAGAATATCTTCCGGTAAAATTCTCTGATTTTGGTTGTACGCTTCAAATGCGCGGTAAATCACCTCAATATCAGCCAGCTTATGAGCAAGTCCCGGAGACTCTGTATCACGAATCATCTGCCCCAGCATTTCCCCGGTAATATGATATTGTTTTAATTCCGATAAAACACTTTTCATTTTTTCGGCAAATCCGGGATTTTTTGCTTTTTTCCGGTAGACTGTTAATTCATTTTCACAGTCCGAAAGTACTTTGCGCAGCACCAGCACTGCGCCCAGGTCGTCCATCACCTGATACCCTTGAAAACCCTGTTCTTCAAAAATCCCGTAGGCAAGACGGTGAAAACTTGTGACTTCAATATTAAAACTTCCATGATTCGGATGGTGCATAAGGATTTCTTTCTGCGTCTCCATCGAATACTGCTCGGGCACCACCGCTACACAGAGGTGCTGCGGGTCTGCCATTGATTCCTGAATCATCATCTCATGCATCCGATATGATTTTCCTGCGCCTGCCCGGCCGATAATAAACTGTAATGCCATGGAATAATACCTCAAATACTTTTTCAATAAATTTTATCATCTGTGGTGTCCCAAAAATAACACACACTATAAGTATAAGCGTTCTTTCCTTTTCCCGCAATCAGGAATCTTTTTCACAAATGAACTCATACTTTGCCGCTTTTCTTAATACATTAGAATATAATAAAAACATCTTAAGGAGCGCCTATGAATAAAAATCCAAAAGTTATGGTTTTCCATCTCAGAGAACTTTTATATACAGCCGTATTTATCCTTCTTGGCATTATTCTGGTAGTTTCACTGATCCTGATGTTTCATGGAAAATCGGACAGCAAAAAAGAGGCATCCACTCCGGACGGAACCTATCAGCCCGGCGTGTACACCTCTTCCATTACATTAAATGGAAATCCAATGGATATCAAAGTCACACTGGATGCAAACCATATCAACTCCATTACGATGGAAAACGTCAGCAACGCTATCACAACCATGTATCCGCTTGTCCAGCCCGCCTTTGAAGATATTGCAGAACAGATTGTGGAAACACAGTCTCTAAACAATATCCAGTTTTCCGAAGACCATCAGTATACATACACGCTTTTATATGATGAAATCTGTAATATCATTGACTCTGCTACCAATTAAAGTTCATTTCTCCGGATAGAGGGAGTTTCTGATTGCCCGGCGGCAGTCTCTCTGCTGCCATCTTTTCCCTAATCGGAAACTTCCTCTAATTCCATCAGCCATCCACGGACGCTGGCATCGCTTGGCATGCGCAGATCCCCTCTCGGAGAAACTGCAACAGAACCGACTTTTGGTCCGTCCGGCAGACAGCTGCGCTTAAACTGCTGCGCAAAAAATCTCCGGTAGAAAGTTTTTAGCCAGTGCAGAATCGTTTTTTTGTCATATTGATCCTGAAATGCATGTTCTGCTAAAAACAGTACTTTTTTTGGAGAATAACCAAACCGCAGTACATAATACAAAAAGAAATCATGCAGTTCATATGGACCCACCAAATCTTCTGTTTTCTGAGAGATTTCCCCGTTTTCCGGAGGCAGAAGTTCCGGACTGACAGGCGTATCTAAAATATCTGTAAGAATTTCTGCCAAGTTCTCATCCTGACATGTATCCGCAAAATATCGCACTAAATGCCTCACCAGTGTTTTTGGTACTCCTGCGTTGACCCCATACATCGACATATGGTCTCCGTTGTAGGTCGCCCAGCCAAGTGCCAGTTCTGACATATCTCCCGTGCCAATGACGAGACTATTATATTCATTTGCAAAATCCATCAAAAGATAGGTGCGCTGTCTTGCCTGCGCATTTTCATACGTAATGTCATGCACACTCATATCGTGCCCAATCTGTTTTAAATGAAGTGTTGCCGCCTCTGCGATATTGACCTCTCTAAAACTGCATCCAAGACGCTCAATCAGTGTGACCGCATTGGAATATGTTCTGTTCGTCGTTCCATATCCCGGCATCGTCACAGCCAGAATGTCTTTTCGGTCTAATCCGAGCATATCAAAGGCGCGCACCGTGACTAACAACGCAAGCGTAGAATCCAGGCCTCCGGAAATTCCAACCACAGCGCCTTTGCTGTTCGTATGCTCAAGTCTTTTTTTCAATCCCATGGATTGGATATTTAAAATCTCTTCGCACCGTTTTGTTCTCTCCCCGCTATTGGACGGAACAAATGGCGCAGAATCGATTTTACGGTCAATTTCAAAATCCAGCGGTTTCATGGAAATATCTTCCACCTGATAGTCTTCCCGATTTTTCATCTCATAAGTCGTCATTCTCTTTCGTTCTGCCATGAGCCTGTCCAAATCAATATCTGCAATGACCGTTTCATTGTGAAAACGCAAAGACTCTGCCAGCAGATTCCCGTTTTCCGCAATCAGATTATGCCCGGCAAATACGAAATCCGTCGAAGACTCTCCCTCTCCGGCATCCGCATAAATATAACCGCAAATCGTTTTTGCAGACTGTGACGACACGAGCATCCGGCGGTAAATATCCTTTCCCGTCGTCTCATCACTTGCCGACAAATTGGCGATAATCGTCGCGCCGTTTTGTGCATGGTCTGTACTCGGGGGATTTGGCACCCATAAATCCTCGCAGATTTCCACACCCAATGTAAATCCGTTAAACTGCTCAAAGCGAAACGTCAGCCGGTCAGAAATCGGTACGTAGATTTCATCTCCGTCTTCATCTACTCCAAGTACCGTTTCCCCATCCAGATGTTTCCCGGAAGTGAAATGTCTCAGTTCATAAAATTCTGAATAGTTTGGAAGGTGCGTTTTGGGAATCAATCCATAAATTTCTCCGTCGTAGACGACTGCCGCAACATTATAAAGTTTTTCCTCATACACATATGGAAGTCCGACAACAACCGTAATTTCTTTTCCCTCGCAAAACTTTGCAATCTCTGTCAATTGCTTTTTTGCATGGTCAAGCAGTGTCGTCTGCCAGAATAGATCGCCGCAGGTATACCCGGTAATACAAAGTTCCGGGAAAACTGCCAGTTGAACTCCCCGCTGATACACTTCGTCTATTTTTTTGCAGATCTGCGCCGCATTATAAGCGCATTCTCCTACTTGAATCTTCGGCGTCACTGCCGCCGCTTTTAAAAATCCGTTATTCATTCATCAACCATACATCCGTTCTCCAAAAAGAACGGGGTCTGTATTCCTTTCTAATATCATACTTTTCTGTTGATATTTTTATTTTTGATTTGTTTATTATAACATCTGAAAAAAATACGGTCAATGCAGCGCCGCCATTCAAAGTCTTCCGGTTTTGGGAATGAATCAATCACCGGACAGAAAAGTTTTTAAGACGATTCATTCCCCGGCCGGAAGCAGTTCTTTATGCGGACACAATAAACGTATTATAGCCGACCAGCCGCAGCGTTTGTTCCATGGCAACCGCATTGTCAATTGATTGGAAATCTCCCACCTGAACCTTATACAGCCCATCCTCATAGATGATAGTTGCCTGAAATCCCTGACTGCGCAGCTCGTAAACCAGATTTACAGCCAGATTGCGGTTTCTGAATGCGCCGACCTGAACACGGTAAGTATTGGTCTGTTTTTCTGCATAAATTCCATTATCTGCGAGCGTATCAATGATGGCATCCGCAATCGCCTGTGCAATCGCATCATTTTCATTGTCAAACAGCTGATTATCTTCATCGGAATTGATAAAACCGACTTCAACCAGAACAGAAGGCATTTTTGTCCGTTTAAGAACGACAAGATTCGGACGTTCCACAACGCCCCTGTCCTGAAATCCGACTGCAACGAGGTTTTCGTTAATGTTTCTTGCCAATTCCGCCTTAAAACCACTATCGTTGTAGACCAGCGTCTGAACACCATTATAAGTGTTGGCAGTCGGTGATGAGTTTCGATGAATCGATACAAACAGGTCAGCGCCTGCCTCATTTCCCTTTGTCGCTTTCTCAAAAGGCGTGTCATATACATCTGTCGTCCGTGTATATTCCACGGTAAATCCTGCGTTTTTTAACAGTTCCCCGATTTTCATTGTCAGCGCCAATGTATCGTCTTTTTCCTGTCTTCCCATATACACAGCGCCGGGGTCGCTTCCTCCATGACCGGCATCTAACATAATTTTGTATGCCATAACAAATCCCTAACTGTTTTCTCAAAATATTATATGCACTTGGATTTTAAATCGTTCGTTTCAGACAAAAGAAAACCCCCGAATGAATACTCATCCGGGGATTTCATTTTCAGCGCAGAAATGGGAACTAATCTTCCATGTCAGATTCGATTTCATCCATTTTTGTCTCTGCATCATCCACAATGTCGCCAACGACGCCGTCGTTTTTGTCATCTTTTTTTGTCTCATCGTCATTTTTGTCTTCCTTTACGGTTGTTTCTATCATTTCACTCTCTGCCGTAACGTCATCCAGTACATCATCATTGTTTGTTTCAGCTTCCATAGTCGTTTCGATTGTTGTACTTTCATCTGCATTTTCATCATTTCCACATGCCATTAATCCAACGGCTGCAACTGCTAAAGTAAATGTTAAAATAATAGTTTTTATTGCTTTCATTGATCATCCTCCAATTACTTTCTTAATACGATTATATTTTTTGTAATTTTTCAAAAAATATTCATTGGAATCAAAAAAAGACGAACCTGTCTTTTTTTGACAAGTTCGTCTTTTTTTTTGAAATTTATCCAATGACATCTGCCATATTATAAAGTCCTGCAGGTTTTCCTTTTAAAAATTTTGCCGCGTCAATCGCACCCTTTGCAAAGACCGCTTTTGAATAAGCGCGGTGTTTGATTTCGATGACTTCATCCGTTCCTGCAAAAATGACATCATGGTCGCCGACAATCGTTCCGCCCCGAACCGCTGAAATCCCGATTTCCTTTTGCTTTCTCTTTTCCCTGACAGTACTTCTGTCGTACGTATAATCATATTCGTTATTCAATACCTGATTGATACAGTCAGCTAATGCCAGTGCTGTCCCGCTTGGCGCATCCACTTTCTGATTGTGATGTTTTTCGACAATTTCAATGTCAAAACCGCGGTCTGCCAGAATTTCTGCAGCCATCTGCAGAAGTTTCATCAGCGTATTAATTCCAAGAGACATATTGGCAGATTTTAATACTGCCACACTCTTTCCTGTTTTCTGCACCTTTTCCAGCTGCTCAGCTGACAATCCGGTCGTACAGAGAACTACCGGCGTCTGCGTCTGTTCTGCAAACGCAAGCAAATCATCTATTGCGGCTGTCGAAGAAAAATCAATAATGGCATCTGCCTCGACATTGCAGTCAAAAATGGAAGAAAATACCGGATAATCATTTGCCACACCGGTAAACACATCTACGCCTGCTACAATCTGTATCTCTGAATCTTTACTGACCAGGTCTGTAATCACTCTTCCCATATGTCCATTACAGCCATGCATTATTACATTAACCATTTCCGCCTCCGTAAATTTTTATTTTTATAAAATGCCATAATCCTTCATCGCTTTTTCTAACTTTGCTTTTCCTGCATCTGTCAGTTCTGTCAGCGGCGCCCTCACTACCCCTGCATCATAGCCCAGCATATTCATTGCCGCTTTGACCGGAATCGGGTTGACTTCACAAAACAGCGCGCCGCACAAATCAATGGCGTCAAGCTGAAGTTTTTTCGCCGTTTCAAAATCGCCGTTCAGATAAGCAGTTACCATGTCATGAACCTGCTTCGGCGCCACATTGGACCATACGGAGATTACGCCCTTGCCGCCCAGAGAAAGTAACGGTAATACCTGATCGTCATTTCCTGAATAAATGTCAAGACATCCGTCTGCGAGCGCTGCCAGCTTTGCGACCTGACTGATATTGCCGGACGCTTCTTTAATGGCAACCACATTTTTGACTCCCTTTGCAATCTTGACTGCGGTTTCCGGGAGAATGTTGGTGCCTGTTCTGGACGGAACATTATACATGATAATCGGAATATTTACTGCATCAGAAATCGCTTTGTAATATTCATACAATCCGTCCTGTGTTGCCTTGTTGTAATATGGAGTCACACAGAGCAGTGCGTCTGCGCCAAGTTCTTCTGCCTGTCTCGAAAGATTGACCGCTTCCCTTGTACAGTTTGACCCGGTTCCCGCAATAACCGGAACTCTGCCTGCCACCTTATCAATGCAATACTTTATGGTCTTCAGATGCTCATCATCATCCATTGTAGAAGACTCTCCGGTTGTTCCGCAAACAATGATTGCATCGGTTCCCGCAGAAATCTGGTCTTCAATAATCTGTCCGAACACCTCATAATTTACACTTTCATCTTCCTTAAACGGTGTAATAATAGCAACACCTGCTCCTGTAAAAATAGCCATTTTAAAAACCTCCTAAAAAATATGTATTTTCATTAAACATTAGTGCTCTACTTTTTGGCAGACTCTGTTTTTTGACACAGAAACCAAGACAAAAAAGAAAGGGAACTTCTGACAAGCTCCCTACAAGTATCTCTGCTTATAAGTAGCTCTCCATCTAACGATGACAGTCATATGGCTGTTTACCATATGCCCAGGATAAGATTTTCCGGAAGTCTTTCCTTCGGCGCCGTATCCTTTTTAATACATTCCTCTGTCCCCGGAGACATCCTGTATTATACTCATATATCGGCGCAACCTCTACTATTGTTTAACCATATTTATAATAACATTCCATGCCTGACGTGTCAACCGTTTCGTGGATACTATATGATATGCCAAAACTTTATGAAAGTACATCCTCGATTGGATTTTCTTTCGGTGATTTGTAACTTTGATCTCCATAGCCCTTTGGCATGCCGACTTTCTGATACAGCAACCCTAAATCCGTAATCTCTCCGGTGTAGTGATTAAACATTGCGGAAGCGCTGTTTTTCCGGTCTGTGGTCTGGAACGAGAACCACGCATACCGCTCTACATATTCCAATTGGTCGAGTTTTTTGGTCACCTTTTTCATATAATTTTGAACCACTTTTTCCGCTTTCTCATCGATGCTTGGTACCCCGCTGATTGCGAACTCTGTAATCCAGACAGGCTTATGATAACGGTCATAGGCGTCCTGAACCAAATCAATAAACGCATCCACGCCATCATCATCGTACCAGTTCCAGTAATGGTGGATTGCAATAAAATCAAGATCATATCCTGCCTGATCCATCTCTTTCATATAAGGTTGAAACCAGTCTTTAGACCATTTTGGAAGAAGTGCCGTCGCCGGAGACCCAATCTTTATATTGCCCCGATTATCAAAAACGGTTTTCATGCCCTCCATCACTTGTTCTACGGACAAATCTGATTGGTCTGCTCTATCCGGTTCATTGTATGTCAACAGATATTGATACTGATATGCCTGAAACAGCTGCATATTTCTCTCATCATAGGCGCCAATCGTCCAGAGCATCGGCACGTACTGCAATTCCTGAAAAGAAGTATATTTAAACGGTTCCATTGCCCAGTTATAATACCAGGAAACACCCCATTTTTTTGCATTGAGTTCCATTGCCATATCTTTATTGGTACAGAAGCCCTTTTTATTGACAAAAAAAGTAGAAATATCAGAATATAAAATATCGCCATATTTCATATCCGCTTCCACATATACTTCATGCGCCTTCACATCCGTACTGTAATATTCGCAGCTCGTCGTCTTTCCGTCCACTTCCGTCTCATACTGTCCGTCAATATAGACTTTGTATCCGGATACTTCGCCGAGGCTTTCTGCGTCATTCCAACTGACGGTAATGAACCCGGCAGCCTGCAGCGAACCTGCTTTCGGCGTGAGAATCGCAGAAGACTCCCACTCTGCTTTATGCTCTTTGATATTTGCCTGCTGCTTTGTTATATTTTCCTGTTCCGCCTGCCGTTTCTGTTCCTGCGTTTTCTTTTCCTGCTGGCTTTTTATAAACATGCCTCCACAGATTCCGGCAGCAATCACAATCAAAATAAAAATCAGGATTCCTATCTTTTTTTTCATCCGCCACTCCATTTCCAGTTTCAAAAGGCTGCAGAATCATCTACAGCCTCCTGAGTTCCTATTTTTGAATTTTCACTTTACTCCATTTTCCCCAAACCTTTTTCTTTCCGTTTTTCTTGTAGGCTCTCACTTTAAAGAAATAGGTTGTTTTTAAATCTAAATGTTTGATGATCAGCGTTCTTTTCTTGATTGTCCTCAGATCATATCCCTGGAATTTTTTGTTATCACACCAGCGTACCTGATATCCGACAGCTCCTGAAATCTTTTTAATCGTCAATTTTGCTCTTCTCTTTTTCAGATTTTTCAGCGATTTGATGACCGCTTTTTTTACAGTCACTTTCGCATTTGTCGTCGTGACAACACTCGTCGGCTGCTTTGTTGTGTTGAGTTCTCCGACCTGTGTGGCGCCCGGGTTTACAGTACTGCCCTGCACAGCCGTTTCAACAGGATTTCCATAATCAACATATGTACGGCCTAATTCCGTTAAATTTCCTGTGGAATTTGTCCACAATGCGGAAGCCCCATTATTTCTGTCTGTCGTATCAAATGAAAACCATGAAAATCTCTCTACATAATCTCTCTGATTTAATCCGTCAATGGCCGTCTGAAGAAATTCTTTAACGGACTGTCTTGCAGAGACGTTATCATATCCCCAGCCGCTCACTGCAAACTCTGTAACCCAAATCGGCTTATGATACATCTGATAAGTCGCATCAACAACCTCTTTTAAGAATGTATTTGCTCCTGCCTTTCCGCCATATTGCCCATAATAGCAGTGTAACGGGATAAAATCTATCGTATTATGATCCACACCGCTCATAAACGTTTTAAACCATGTACCGTTGTCCCATGCCGGACATAGCGCCGGTGCAGGCGAACCAACATGTCTGCCGATGCCTTTAAAGAGCCCCCAGCTTGCAATTGCCGTATTCACTTTGATATTACTGCCGCCTACATTTCCTCCCATATCAGGCTCATTATATCCTAATACATATTGATAATTTTTTGCCCGTACAGCCGGAATTGAGCTATTATGCTGAATTCCCCAAATCATCGGAACAAATTCAATTTGACTATATCGGGTATAGGAAAATGGCGTTGTGCCCCAAGTATAATACCAGCCCATGTTCATGCTGACCGGATCAAGATATTTTCCCATCTGATCATTGACAGCAAGCCCTTTTTTCGTGATGCCAAATTGAACTGTCGATGTATATGCACTTTGTCCATTAGCATAATCTGCCTTCACCCAGACATTATGGTATTTTACCTCCGTCGTATAGTAGGTATAGGTTTGCCCTGTCGTAGAACCCGCCAACTTGCCATCTACATAAACATCATAATCCTTTACCGTCCCCTCTGAAGCCGCGCTGGTCCACTGAATATCAATATAGCCCGCCGCCTTTACTTCTGATGCCGTCGGGGCAGTGATCGTAAATATGTCCTGCGCCCGGACTTCCTTTACATCCATCAACGGAACGCCAAATAGGAATGAAGCAATCAGCATCAATGCAATCATCCGTTTTATACTATTCATTCTTTCTCCTTACACCCGGAAGAATTTCTCTTCCGGGCACTCACTTCTATTGATAACCAAGATCGTAAAAACTTATGCTTTTACAGATACTTTCTTTTTACTACTCCACTTATAGTAAACTTTTCTTCCTAAAATTGTCTTATAAGCACGTGCTCTGACATAATAGGTAAATTTTCTCTTTTTCTTCTTTTTAATCTTTTTCAGTTTTTTCTTTTGCTTCTTTGTAAATTTAATCTTAATCTTTGAAGAGGCCTTCTTAAAGATCTTCTTCTTTGCACCTTTCATACTCTTTTTGGTACCGTACTGAAGCTGGTATCCGGCAGCCCTTTTCACCGGATTGATGGAAAACTTAATTGCTTTTTTCTTTCCAACACATTCATAAACCATTGTTGGCATTTTTGCAGCACAACCTGTGATGGAAGTATCTGCGGTCGTATCGGAAACCACTCCATAGGTTTTTGCATTATATCCTGCCGGATTTCCAATCTGCGCATAAATCTTTCCGATATTTGACAACTCACCTGTACTGTAGTTAAACAGCGCAGATGAACTTGCAGCAGGATTATTAATGTCCGTACAGAACCATGAGTAACGTTCTACATAACTTCTCTCATTGAGTCCCTTGCAGACAATTTTCAAGAACTCTTCCGCTTTCTTTGCATCCGCTGAATGAATATCAAATCTCCATAATGCAAACTCTGTCACCCAGATCGGCTTTTGATATTTACTATAAGTTTCATCAATCAGCATCAGGAACTCGTAAGCTGTCTCAGCATTATAATATTCATAATACTTATGAACCGCAATAAATGAAGTATTTGCCTTATCGGACGCAGAGAGCGTATTCCAGTAAGTATCCCACCATTTTGATTCAACCAGTGGACTTGCAGTCGAAATCGCAGGCGAACCTAAACGTAAATTCCCTTTTAGCGGAACATAATAATTCGTCCAACGGGAAGCTGCCGTCGTTGCCTGAATATTTGACTCACTTCCTAAGTCCGGCTCATTAAATCCTAACATATATTTGTAACCTGCGGCATTTGCTTCATTAAATACCGTTTTGTAGTCTTTTGTCGGTTCTCCGTAAATCATTGGAACAAACTCTAAGTCATAAAATTTTGTGTTTTTATATCCGGACTCTTTAAAAGACTGTGTTCCCCAGTTATAATACCAGCCCAAATTTAAATCTTTTGGATCCACAGTGGCACCCATATCTCGGGTGTTGACGCAAATTCCCTTTTTCGTTACATAAAAAGTTCTTGTATTTGTCTGTACCGTAGCTCCACTATTTAATTTTGCAACAATGTATGTCGTATGGGCGCTCACGGAGGTCGTGTACATTTCCGCACCCATCGTTGCTGCAGAGTTTGCATTGACTGTGGTCAATACATTGCCATCTACATAAACCGTATAGGACGATACGTTTTCCAAATCATTGTTCCATATAATATTAATATAACCTGCGCCAATTAATTTTCCCTGTTCCGGAGCGATAATTGCTGAATTGCTCCATGCATTGGCATCCGCAGCATCCACACTCACCGGTGCAGCGACAAATGCTCCACTAAAGAGCATCACCAGCGCCAATAAAATTGAAGTGATTTTTTTCATGGTTTTCTTCCACCTCCACTCAAACTAAGTTGTCAATAAAAAGGGCAGAATGATTTATATGAAATCCATATAATCCTTCCACCCTTTCATCTGTTTCAAGAATTATTATCTTACGACAGTCTTTTTCTTTTTAGACCATTTTCCAAAGACCTTATTTCCCAGATCGTCCTTGTTATATCCTCTTACCTGAATATAAACAAGTTTCCCTGACTTCAGACCTTTCTTAATCGTGTAGGTCTTCTTCGTCGTTGTCTTCGTTTTTGCCTTCTTCATGTTTTTCTTCAAAGAATATTTAATCTGATAACCAACGGCATTTTTTGTCTTTTTGATTGTCAGTTTTACTTTCTTCTTTGATTTGTTGTTTACTTTAGAAATTGTTGGTTTGGAAGGTTTCTTTGTCTTTGCATAATGTGCGCTTAAGGTCATGTTGCTGTTTACAGGACCAACTGTAGTCGTATACTTTGCACCATTAAATGTGAAATAATCAATATTATAGCCTTTCTTACCAAACAGCGCAGTGCCCGGCGTTGCAATAGAAGAACCACCGTTGACATAAGAGGTAACACTCTTGCCGTTTCCTGTAAATGTCACAGAATACTGATCTCCTGCAGTAATCTTAAAGTTGGATACAGTGATGTTGCCTTTCATAGCGATTTCATCCGGATAAGTAGATAAACGAGCGCCCAATGCAAACATTACTGCTAAAGACTCGCTGCCATAAGTAGACGGAATTGTAATCGTTGCAGTCACATTGACTCCTTCCACTTTTCTGGAATCCAGTTCAATAATACCGGAAGTATTAGCACCGTCAATCACATCGAAATCTACTGCCGGACCACCCTGTGAAACCGGATCATACGCTTTAAATCCAACATGCTTAACATAGGTTTTTTCTGTTACATCATTTCCCTTCTCGTCTTTCAAAACATTTCCGTTTGCATCTTTCTTCGTAACAGAACCCTCTAAAGTACTCTTAATATTAAAGGAAATCGTATACTTACGCTGCTTTTCAATCGGTAAATTTCCAGTCTGTACAGTCATTCCCCAAGGATTATCTCCCATCAGTTCACCGGTATATGGATTGTACTCTCCATCCCATCCGGAATTTACTACATAAAAATTAAATCCTGTAGCAGCAGGCTGTGCAGCAAAATATCCTTCGGTATAACTCTGATAATTATCTGCCTCTTCATTTCCTTCTGCTTTTGCTTTTGCAATCTCGTCCAATAAGGACTGTTCCCACTCTGTAATCGGCAGACCATGCAAGTCATCACGAACAGAAAAACTCGTCCATCCAGTGGAACCTGCAATGTTTTCACCATTACCGGCATGTACAGCGCCAAATGCTGCACCGGTAGATCCAAGCACCATTGACAGAGACAGTGCCACTGCTGTCAATTTTTTAACGAAACTCTTTTTCACTATAAACTCCTCCTGACTTTCGTCTAAACCTTTGTGGTAAACAGTACCCAATGCACAGGCATTGGGTACTGAAAATCACATCTTATCATGTAAATTACTTTTTAATTTTAACCTTTACGGCCTTGCTCCATGCACCTGCTTTATATCCATTTGCAGCTTTTGCACGAACTTTAATCTTATAAGTTTTGCCCTTCTTCAGACCTTTCTTTACGACATATTTCGTCTTCTTTGATGTATAAGATTTCTTTCCAACCTTAACCTGATATTTCTTTGCATGAGCAACCTTTTTCCATGTTACGGTTACGCGGCCTTTTTTGTTATTTTTCGCTTTAACCTTTTTCACTTTACCCAGTTTCTTAGCAGACTGAGCAGGGGTTGCCGGTGTATTATTGTTTGGTGTAGTTACACTATTGTTATTTGCAGTTGTAGCTGGAGTTACATTTCCGCCCGGATTGTTATTTGGTGCTACTGTTGTAACTGGAGCTGGTGCTGCTGTTGTAACTTCTGAAGTTGATGGTATTGTAGGAACTTCCGGAGTTGTTGGTGCTACTGTTGTAACTTCTGCATCACCTGAAGCATCTGCTAATGTGGTTTCTTCTGCTGTAGATTCAGTTTCTGGAGCATTAGGATCTACAAACTCAGGATCTAAACCGTTATCTACAATAGTAAATTCGCTTACATAAACACTACCACCCCACATTGATTCAACTGAAGTAATAATGTCTGAAACATTATTTCCTGCAAAATCGTTCTGAGAGTTAAATGCACCTAATAGTAATTCAACAGACATTTTTGTTGCTGAAACAAAATTTGTAAACTGATATGTAAATGTCTGATCCTCCGTAGTAAATGCAATGAGTGGATTTCCATCTAATGGAGCCTCTCCATAAGGTGCTGTTCCCTCAATATCACATCCAAAAGAAACATAACAATATTTTCTCGTTGAAGCATGGGCTTTAAAAGAAACTGTATACTTATGCCCTGCTTCTACACTAATGTCCTGCATTTCAGCTTCAATTGCCCATGGGTTGATTCTATCATTAGTCCAGTCTTTATCCTGACTGTTGGCTTCAATCTCAAGATCAAACCCATCTGATACATCATTAGCTGTCTGCTTCTGATTAAATGATGGATCCTGCGCTGCTGGAATATTATCATCACCTTTAAGCCATCCTGATATCACCTCGTCCGTGCCATGCATAGAAACTGAAGTAATATACCCTGCATTCCAAAGTTCAGTATCGTTAAACTGACCACCTTGAGTAAAAGTCCATTTGCCAAGTTCAACCGGGGTGTCTTCTGCCTTTACGCTCTTTGACATGTCAACACCAATCAATAAAGTTGCCACCAAAGCAACAGACATCATCCCTGCCATTGCTTTTTTGAAAATCTTTCGCATTTTCATTTTCCTCCTAAATAAATTTCTTTTTACTTGAAAACACATCGTTTCAGTTGTTATTTATTATAGCATAAACTTTTTTACATTACAATGTGAACTTACTTTTTAATTTTAACTTTGACAGTCTTGCTCCACGCACCTGTTTTATATCCGTTTGCTGCCTGTGCACGAACCCTAACCTTGTAAGTTTTTCCTTTCTTCAAGCCTTTCTTTACAACAAGCTTCGTTTTCTTTGCTGTGTAATTCTTGCTTCCGACTTTAACCTGATATTTCTTTGCTTTTGCAACCTTTTTCCATGTTACGGTTACTGTGCCTTTTTTGTTATTTTTTGCTTTAACATTTTTAACCTTAGCAAATTTCTTTGGTGCCTGAGGGGTTCCCACTGTTGAAGTATTATTATTTGGTGTAGGTATTGTGGAGCCTCCCGTTGGAGTATTGTTATTTGGTGCAGCTGTTGTGGTTTCAGGAATCCATGGAGTTGGTTTTGGCACGAACCCAGAATCTAATCCATTGGAAATAATCTGAAAATCATTAATATATACTGTTCCAGTCCAATTAGTCTCAATAGCATACTCCGGAACATACTCTGTAATTAAATTTCCAGCAAAATCATACTCTGCATCAAATGCACCAAGCATAATATCCATGTTGATAGTTTCAGCACTTACCCAGTTCGTAAAAGTATAAGTATATTCTTTTTCTGTCGGAGTCAGTTGAATAATTGCCTGATCTCCTTCCGGAGCATTTCCATCTCCATAAGGCGCTGGCTTACCCTCCATATCCGTGCCAAATGCTATATATGCCAATTTGGCTTTTGTGGCATGCGCCTTAAATGAAACTGTATAAGAATATCCCGGTGTTACAGGAATATTATGTAGATTTGCCTGAATAGACCATGGGTTGATTCTGTTTTCCGGAAGTCCCGTCACAGCACTCCACTGGCAATCCCATCCGGTATTCTTAATATCAATGGTAAATTCATTGGAAGCTTTTGTTGCGCTCATCGTCTGATTAACAGAATCAGGATCACCTGTTCCCAACCAACCGGTCAAGGTTTCATCCGGAAGTTCTACAGAATTAATCACACCTACATTTCCATTTCCGCCCTCATACTGTTCCCCATTCAGTGTATAGTCACCACCTTGTGAAAATGACCACATCGGAAGTTCTACAGTATCAGCAGCCTTAACATTTTTGGTGAAATTTACACCAATCATTAGTGATGCCACTAATGTTACAGACATAATGCCTGCAAATACTTTCTTAACTACTTTTCTCATTTCAATCCTCCTAATTAATTATTTTATAAAATTTACTGAGTTTGCAGTTGATTAAATTATAACATAACAATCTTTTTACTACAACGAAAAAATGTGATTTTATACAAATAAAAAAGTTTTTACTCCAAAAACATGGATATTTTTCACATACATAGGATAAACAATGATATTATTGTTCGTGACTTTGCTTTTTCGTTCAAAATTTGTTTTTGGAACATTTCGACAGCAAAATTATTTTGAATTAAAAATAAAAGGAACACACCCTACTCGATATCCGGTGTGTTCCTCTCATTCGTTCATAAAAAACAGTTTTGACTATTTTGTTATTTTAATTTTCTTAATATTAGACCATTTGCCTTTTCCGGCAGAATTGATTGCTCTGACTCTGAAATAATATATTTTCTTTTTTGCAAGTTTTGCAATCTTTATCGTTAATTTCGCGGTGGTTCTGCTTTTTACCTTTTTTGTAAATTTTTTGTTTAGCGCATACTGTACCTGATATTTCTTAGCTCTTGCAGTACGTTTCCATGTAAGTTTCACAGAACGCTTCTTCATTTTCTTTATTTTGCTCAGCTTCACCTTTGCCGGTTTGCTTTCCCGTGAAGGTGACGGTGCTGTTGTCGTTACCAGTGACTGAGTTGTTTTTTCTACAGTCGTTGTTTCATTCGTTGTTTCATTCGTATTTTGCTCTGGTTTATTTGTCGGAGTTTCCGTCCTTTCAATCGTAAATTTTTTAGTTTTATTAAACAGTATATTTTCTTCATTATCATATAGTACAAACTGTAATGTATGCTTTCCAGCTTTCCACGCGCCGGCATCAATGGATGACCCATTTTCTATATCATACGGTGTATCGTCAATAAGAATTTCATGACGTGCAACATTCAAATCAGAAGTATTCCATGTGACAGTAACCGTATTGTCATTATCATTATATACCGCATCCGCACCGACTCTTTCTTCCCATTTAAATTCAGGGGCATCCTGAATATCGGTTCCTTCATATCCTTCCGGATTTCCAATACTGGAGTAAAGTTTTCCAAGTGGGGTATATTTTCCTGTGGCATATTCGAACAGTGCTGTTGCACCAGATCCATCAAAGCTGTCAATCGCATTTGCGCTGTCAATATCATAAGCAAACCAGCAGTATCTCTCTACATGCGGATTCTCATCCAGATTGCTGACAATTTCCCGAATGTATTCTGCCATTTCCTCTGTTCTTCCTTCTGCGTCATAACTGTAGTCATTTTTGAATCCCTTCGTTCCAAACACGGAAATCTCTGTAATCCAAATTGGTTTATGATATGTATTCCAAAGATTATCTACTGCATTCAGCAGTCCGCCAAGATCAATTGTTGCCATGTAATAGTGCAGACATACAGCATCCACATCTTCGCCAATTCCTTCAACAAATGTTTTGGAACTATCGTCACGATAATCTGAATATAATCCCCATGCTCCATTTCCACCAGGAATAAGACATTTATACTGACCGTTCATAAAATCAGACAACCATGAAGAAGTGCCACTAGGAGAGGCCGGAGCCGGAGATACTTTTCGTTTGTTTAATCGAGAAATATACTCTTTCCATGTGTCAATCGCATCAGCAAAAAACATATTTGCCTGTGTCTCAATATCCGGCTCGTTAAAGCCTAAAATATAGTTTGAACTGCTATTAAAAGTATCCATGGCTTCTTTATTGTCGTCCCCACTGCCCCACATCATCGGGATATGAGAAACCCCTGCATCGATACTGTTGTTAAATGCTTCTGTGGACCAGTTATAATACCATGAACAATTGAGCTGCTTCAAAGAAATTTTATTGCTCATGTCTCCGCCCAGAGCAAGTCCTTTTTTAGATACGTAAAATGTCCTGGTCTCTGAAACCACTTCCTCAGAATCCTTTCTTGCCTTTACCGTGAGCTCATGTTTGCTGACTGTCGTAGTGTAGACTTCCGTCTTTCCTTCGTCCTCTGACGTAAATGTCTTTTCAACCGCTTCATCGGTTGCTGTTTCGCCGATATCTGTTCTTACGATATCATCTCCAATCCAATACACCGGCTTGTCATCCAGATAAACCTCATAGGTATACCCTTCCATCGAATTGTCAAACTCAACATCGATATAACCGGCTGCGACCAGTGCTCCCTCTTCCGGAACCTTTACTGCAGCTGCTTTCCACTCGTCAATTTCAGTAGCTGCATTTACGCTTTGCGTGTAGGTAATTCCACTCACCGTAAGTGCGACTGCAAGCATCATTGAAATTGCTTTCTTCATCACTTTTCTCATCTTTTTTCTCCTTCTTTTTTTCTCTTTTTTGTTCTGTCAAAAAGAGTTTTTGATAAGATAATAGTAACATAAAAATTCTTTCTTCTCAATGAAAATATGAAAGAGAATGTTCATTGAAAAAGTCTGTGATTCCAATTTAGGCTTTTGCAATATCGAATTATAAAATTTATGTATTTTTTACTCTTTTTAGCATGTTCGGGACGAAAATCACATCATTGGGGACGACGCTATGGTTTTTCCGTTTCTTTTTCGTATAATGGTTCTTAAAGAAGGCCGGAAGCCCCTTCTTTTTTAGCCGGTTATCTAAAACCGGTCAGAACCTTTTAGAAAAACGATATGGAGGACACAAGTATGGAAAAGTACAACCTGAACCAATTACAAAAGAATGTCAGTGAACAGCCGCAGATGAAGCGCTGGGAAGACCTGACGCTTGCAGACAACTTTATCTTTCAGAAGTTCATGAGAAATGAATCTCTCTGTAAAAAGATTCTCGGGGAAATCCTTGGGAAAGAAATCTTAAAGATTGAATATCCTGAGTATGAAAAGGTAATCGGCATCCGCCATGACGCAAAGGGCATCCGTCTGGATGTCTATGTCCGGGGTGATGATGAAGTCTACAACATTGAGATGCAGAATGCCAGAAGCGGGGAGCTCCCGAAACGCGGAAGATATTACAGGGACTTGATCGATCTTGACCTGCTGGAACGGGGTCAGGATTACAGCATGCTCTGCCGCAGTTTTATCATCTTTATCTGCACTTACGACTTGTATGGAAAGAATCAGTACCGGTATACGTTTACCTACCAGTGCAAGGAAATAGACGGACTGGAATATGGCGACCAGACGACCATGATTATTTTAAATACCATGGGAACGGAAGGAAACGTCAGTGAAGATTTAAAAACTTTTCTAAAATGTGTAGCCGGGCTATTTCCAGATGATGAATTTTCTGCTACAATCAGGGAAGAATATGATCGGATAAAAGAAAGCAGGGAATGGAGGCGAGAGTATATGACACTGGAAATGGCGCTGAAGGAACAGTTTCAAGCAGGCGAGGCGAAGGGACACGAGGCCGGACTTGCCGAAGGACATACTGAGGGCATAGAAGACAGTATTGCTATCATCCGCGACTTAAAAAACGGAAAATCTGTGGAATGGATTGCTCAGAAATATCAGGTTGACCCGGACAAGGTACAGGCCTTAAGCGAATTGATTTAGTATTTTCATTGATACTTTAATCATCTATTCCAATAAAAAAACTCTATGCTTTGGCGAATTGTTTATAAATTCGCTATAACAAAAAAGGAATCAACTGGTTTTCTCACGGAAACTCATTTGATTCCTTTTTTGATTACGAATAAATTTTATTCGGTTGACGTATTACTCGTCTAGATATTCGAGTTTGTTGACAGAAACCTCATAAGCAATGTGCTTCTCTGTCTCCTCTTCGCTGATTTTTTTTACATATTCACGGCTTTGCACTCTGCCCCACAGCTGAATGTGTCCGCCCACTTCAAATGTAGAAGCATACCGGGCATTTCGTCCCCATGCGATGCATGGGATGTAATCGGACTTGCCATATGGTCTGTTGACCGCAACCAACAAATCGGCGATTTCTCTGCCGAGAGGCGTTTTCCGGTATATCGGCATTTTACAGAGATACCCGTCTAAGAAAATCTGATTTGTTCTTCCGGCGTCCAGATTTTCTTCTACCTCTTCCCATTCTCTTGCAAATATGGATAAAATTAATTTATTCTTTGTTCCTTCATGACGGTTATAAGAACGAAACTGTCCGGATACTTCTACCAGTTTTCCTATGTAATCTTCTGTTACATCCACCAGACGTTCTGAAACCATTACCGGAATCACATCTGTCAGTTCGCTTAACCGGTCTACAGAAATATCTACCGTATAAAACCCCTCACCAAACACTTCGTGACTGTACCGGAACTCAGATACAATTTCTCCTATCATACTTACCCTGTTGTTTTCAATGACTTTGTCAATCATAGTATTTCCCCCTTTACCTTACTTTGGTTTATTATTTTTTATCATTACTATTATATTCAAAAAATACAAAAAAATGTAAAAAATCGTTCGACTTATCTCGACCTTTTCTGCATAAAACCAGTAATGCAAGTCCTCAAAAAAGCAAGTAATCTTGCGGATTCTTACCAATATAAACGGAGTCTGAAATCAGGCAAAAAAATCCCCGTATCTTATGATACGGGGAACTGTTTTAATATGTTTATATTTTTATTTTTTTACTTTGACTGACTTCTTGTTACTCCAGTCGCCAATTTCACTCTTGCTGTTGTAAACTCTTACTCTTACAAAGTATTTTTTACCTTTTTTCAGTTTCTTAATCGTAACTGTTGTCTTCTTAGAAGAAACGGTCTTTGCCTTCTTCATATTCTTCTTTAATGAATACTGAACCTGATACTTTTTAGCGCCGGCTACTTTTTTGAAAGTAACTTTTGCTTTTCCGCCCTTGAGTGCTTTAACGCTCTTTAACTTCACAGTATCCGGCTTTGCAAGGCCAAGACTAAAGTTTGTTAATTTTACTACCGTTGCGGCTGTTGGGTCTGCATCCGGCATGCTCTTTCCACCTGCCGGTAACCGTGCATATCTTGCCTCTGCATCTTTATCAGAACTTTCTCTGTCCATCATTTCTCCACCGATACCAAAGGTAATCAGGTTGGAATCAACTGCAGCAGTAAAAGTTTTTGTGTACTTTTTGGTTTCTCCTCTGGTCAACTGAACCCAGTCACCAAATGCTAATGTTTCATTTTCATCATCAGCAGCCATCTTGATATAGACCCATTTGTTACAGTTGCTTGAACTAATCGTAAAGGAAATGGTATAGTTCTGATCCTTCTTAACGGAAACGGCTTTCTTCACCTGTCCGCCCCAGATACCACCCCAGCCGATTGCTTCAAGATTTGCAGTCCAACCGGTATCTGTGTTTGCTGTCAATGAACCTAATGATCCTTCGTACCATCCTTCATTTTGTCCGAAGTAACTTTCCCATCCTGCAGCAAAACATGTCGTCGTCATAGCCAGAGCTAAAGTAACCGCCAAAACGGATGCTGCAATTTTTTTTGCCAATCTTCCCATGATTGTGTTCCTCCTTAAATAAATAAAAATTTTCATAAAATTATGTTGAACCCTGTCATCATAACTTTATAAGATTTTGTGTCTTGTCCAACACTTCTTACACTTATTTTATAACATAAGTGGGGGTTCCTGCAAGCCATTTTTTTAAATTTTCCGAAACAATTTGAATCAGCCTCATTCTGGTCTCCAGCGGAGCCCACGCAGCATGGGGTGTGATGACCAGATTTTTTACATGAAGCAGCGGACAATTTGGTTCCATCGGTTCCTTTGAAATAACATCAATCGCCGCTCCTGCAATCTCATCATGTGTGAGTGCCCACACTAAGTCGTTTTCATTCACAATGCCGCCCCGCGCTGTGTTAATAAACAGTGCATCTCTTTTCATTTTCGTAAAAAAGTCTTTGCTGCACATTTTCTCTGAATCTTTATTGAGCGGGCAGTGCACGGTTACAATATCTGACGCGGCGAGAATGGCAGGGATATCTGCATACTGAATCGATTTGTCTTCACCGGTCTGCATCTGCGGATTTTTTGCAATGTTTCTACTGTACGCCAGCACATGCATTCCAAATGCTTCTGCAATCCGGGCTACCTTTTTCCCAATCGAGCCATATCCGATAATGCCGATTGTCTTTCCATATAGCTCCTTCATTTCGATGAACGGAGAAAATTTATGCGTATGAATCCACCCCTCCTGCTGAACAAAAGTATTATAATCCGCCACCTTATTATAGACGTGAAGGATCAGGGCAAACACATGCTGCGCAACTGCCTCGGTGGAATAGCTGCCCGCATTGCACACCGTAATGCCATGTGCATTGGTATATGCGATGTCAATGTTATTATAGCCTGTTGCAAACAAGCCGATATATTTTAGTCTCGACGCCTGAGAAAGTGTCTGTTCATCCATGATGGATTTGTTGCATAAAACCACCTCGGCATCCCGGATCCGCTCTCCCACCTGTTCATCCCTTGTAAACGGATAAACAGTCACCTCGCCATATTGGTCAAAGATAGAAAAATCAATATCCCCATCGATCGATAATGTTTCCGCATCTAAGATTACAATTTTCATCATCCACTCTCCTTTTGTAAGCAAAAGAAAAAGCCACGCTAAAAACGCAGCTTTTTCATAAAAAACAAAAAATTAAACACGTTTTGAATACTCGCCTGTACGGGTGTCAATGACAATCTTTTCACCCTGTTCTACAAACAATGGAACATAGACCGTCGCTCCGGTTTCTACCGTCGCCGGTTTTGTCGCGTTGGTTGCAGTGTTTCCCTTAAAGCCCGGTTCTGTTTCCGTAATCACCAGTTCCACGGTGATTGGCGGTTCAATTGCAAAGATATCGCCCTTGCAGGAGCAGATCTTTACTTCCTCATTTTCTTTGACGAATTTCAATGCATCTCCAACCTTATCTTTACCGACTGCGATCTGGTCGTAGGTTTCGCCGTCCATGAAGTAATATAAATCTCCATCATTATATAAATACTGCATATTCTTTCTGTCAATATGCGCATTTTCAAATTTTTCCGTCGGACGGAATGAAGTTTCTACCACACCACCGTCTTTAATGTTTTTTAATTTTGTTCTGACAAAGGCTGCGCCCTTTCCCGGCTTTACATGCTGAAATTCGATAATCTGATAAATCTTTCCATCATATTCAATCGTAATTCCATTTTTAAAATCGCCTGCTGATACCATAACTTTTCCTCCTAATCATTGTGTCGCCCCCTCGTTTCCTTCGGCGGCATATGACCGGAACCCATCCCAAAACAGATATCTGTTCATTTGGTTTCCGCTCTTCAGTTCTGCGTTTTTCGCATATCTCGTTATATTATAAGGGATACTCCTCCAGAATTCAACCCTTTTGCACACCTTTTGCGTTCTAAGCCAACAATGTGATTTTTCCCATTTCCTGCAGTTTCCTTAAAATTTCCAGGCAGGTCTTTACGCGGTCATTGCTGTCCACGGAAACTTTCAGGTCTGCAACTTCCTGATAACGCGGCTCTCTGCCTGCCATCAGTTTTTTTACATGGGAAAGGCTCATATCCTGATTTAAAATCGGCCGGTGTGTATGGTCTTTGACCCGCTCGAAAATCGTTTCCGGCGTTGCTGTCAGCAGAACAATCGTGCCCGCCTGTTTTAGTATCCGGACGTTTTCATCCCGAAGTACAGCTCCGCCGCCGCAGGAAATAATCTGTCCCTCTTTTTTTGTGAGGTTTTGCAATGTTTCGGTTTCGATATCTCGGAATCCCTGTTCGCCTTTTTCGGCAAAAATATCGTTGATTGTCATTCCCTCATTGGAAACAATGCATTGGTCTACATCCACTTCCTCAAAACCTGTGATTCTGGAAAGCGCTTTTGAAACCGTCGTCTTTCCGGTTCCCATAAAACCAATCAGCGCAATATTTCCCTGCAATGCGCAGTTCCTATGAAAAGAAAGCAGGCTGCGGACAACCTCAATGCTTTCCTGACCGGGTGCCGAAGCTTCGATACCGGACGCAAAGGTGATCACTGATCCGGTCTGTTTGGTACAGACTCTTGTAATGGCTCCTAATTCCGACATGGACATCGTAATCAACGGAATCTTTAGGCAGGCATCCGCTTCTTTTGACGCCTCCATCAGCGCTGTGACGTCTTCTTTTTCTAAAGGCATCACGGCGAGTTTTGCAATGTCCGCACCGGTCTTTTCAATTTGCCTTAAAATCTCCACCATCCCGGATTGCGGCGGTGTTTTGCTGAAATGATGATTGGACCCAATCACAAGGCATCCCGCATCATGAATTTCTTTGATGAAACTTTTTGCATCTGCAATCCTCACTGCCTCCACATCGATAAAATCGATTGGATAATCCCCGGCAGTCTTTGCGGCTGCAATACAAATCTCCCGGTATGCATCCTCTGAGAAAGAGACCATTCCTCCTTCCTCTTTCGTCCGGAGTGTGAAAATCAGCGGCGTATCCGGAAGGATTTTTTTTAGTTCTTCCAGAATCGGTTTTGCCAGACGTAAGAACGACCCGGCTGATGGTTCCTTGATGATTTCTTCCAGAAAATCCGCTCTCCATTCTGCCAGATCCGGATGCATCCCTGCAACCGCTTTTGCCTGTGCCGCAATTTCGCTGAAATTCTTTCCGGTCAGTGGAACACAGATTTTGGGATTGTTGTTCGTCAATGTAAGATGTCTGCTTTTGATTATTTTCATTGGTACGCCTCCGCTCTACAATAATTTCAGTATAAGGGAGCGGGAAAATTTCGTCAATGTATGGTTTACATTTTTTTTGAATGCACTTATACTGAATAGGAAATCTTTACGGAAAGGCATAGAATAGGTGAATATCATGGGATGTATCAATGAAATTACAGGACATACAAAGCTGACCGGGCTTTTGGGGAGTCCGGTTGCACACAGTGTATCTCCAAAAATGCACAATGAAGCTTTCCGTCTCCTGGGACTGGATTATGTTTACCTTTGTTTTGACGTTCCGGTGGAAAATCTGGACACTGCATACGAGGGATTAAAGAAACTGGGCGTTGCCGGTTTCAACTGCACCATGCCTGACAAAACGCGCATGGCACAGCTCGTCGACCAGTTGTCTCCCGCTGCTTCCATCATTGGCGCTGTCAATACAGTCGTCAATGAGCGCGGTACGTTTATCGGACACAATACAGACGGCATCGGTTATGTGATGTCGTTAAAAGACAGCGGACATGATATTCAGAATAAAAAAATGACTCTGCTCGGCGCCGGCGGTGCCGCTTCTTCCATTATGGTGCAGTCTGCGCTGGACGGAGCGCGCGCAATCGATGTTTACAGTATCAAAGACCAATTTTGGGGGAAGGCGGAAGAAATGATTGCCGCTATCAATGAACGCACAAACTGTAAGGCGGCATTAATCGAAATGACTTCAGATGACCGGCTGGGCGCTTCGATTGCAGAGAGCGATATCCTGTGTAATGCGACGCCAATCGGCATGGCGCCAAACCATACCGACCAATGTCTGATTCACGACCCGAAAATGCTTCGGGAAGGGTTAATCGTTTCCGATATTATTTATAATCCAAGAGAGACTCTCTTGTTTCAAATGGCAAAGAACGCCGGATGCTCTGTCCTCAACGGAATGTATATGCTGCTCTATCAGGGAGCAGAAGCATTCCGGCTCTGGACCGGAAAAGAGATGCCGGTTGATATCATCAAGGAAAAATACTTTCAATAAAAAAGAAACAGCAGCAAGCCATTGAATATGGTCTGCTACTGTTTCTTTTTTTGTGCGCTCTGTTTTCTCTGCTTTTTACGCCATCTCCATAAAATAAATTTCTCAGGAATCCGTTTTAACACAATCTGGATTTCTTCTTTTTTATCAATTTGTTTCAATAAAACATTCGGAATCCCTGCATTTTTTGCGCCCCAGATATCCGTAAAAATCTGGTCGCCGACAAACAGCGTGGTAGTGCGGTCCGTTCCCATCAGTTCCATGGATTTCAGATAGTTTTTTTTGGATGGCTTATGCGCATTATAAATATATTTCGAATGAACCGCTGCGGCGAAGGGCTCAACCCGCGGTTTTTGATTGTTCGATATCAGGCAAGTATCAATTTTCTGCTGATGGATCTTTTCAAACAATTGAACCGCACGCCGGTCCGCCGGCGCTCCATGGGGAACCAATGTATTGTCAATATCAAAGATCACACCCCGGATTCCCTGCCGGTAATAGTGTTCCCAGTCCATCTCATAGACAGAATCCAGATATTCATCCGGATAAAAACATTCAAACATGGCAACTCCTTATTTCAGCAGTTTGGACAGCTCATCCATAAACGTATTGACATCTTTAAATTCCCGATATACGGATGCAAAACGAACATAGGCAACCTGATCCAATGTCTTGAGATGTTCCATGACCAGTTCACCGATTTCTTCACTTTGAACTTCTTTCTGTTCCGTGTTAAAAATCGTATTTTCAATGTCTTCAACCATTGCAGCAATCTGGTCATAAGATACCGGTCTCTTATGGCAGGAACGAAGAATCCCGGCTTCGATTTTTCCCCGGTCGTAAGGCTCCCTGATATTTCCCTTTTTAATCACAATCAAAGGAATACTCTCCACTTTTTCATAGGTGGTAAATCGTTTGGAACATTTTTCACATTGTCTCCTTCTTCGGATTGCGCTGTTATCCTCGGCCGGCCTTGAATCGATGACTTTGGTATTGTCTTCTCCACAATATGGACATTTCATCTGTCTATCCTCCGTACTTCCTTTTCTGGTTCACATAACATGATTATAAAGAAGTTCAAACAATTGGTCAAGCCATTTTGATTTTTTGACGGACGCGGCTTTCCTCCACTTCGACTAAGATAATATCAGGACCCACCTGCGTAATGCATGAAATCGGAATGACATACTCATAATCACCGGTGAACCAGCCGTTCCATTTGGAAGGCGCCGTAACAATCAGGGAACAGATACAGCCCGACTGCAGATCAAATTCTAAATCTCTGGCACACCCGAGCACACGGCAGGAACAGACGTTGATAATTTCTTTCTTTTTTAAATCCTGGATTCTCATTTTCTTTTTTATTTTATTTTATGCTGTCCTACCGGATATAGTTCTTCATTGTCTTTAACGCGTTTTTTTCCAGACGACTGACCTGTGCCTGTGAAATTCCGATTTCTTCTGCGATTTCCATCTGGGTTTTCCCATTAAAAAAGCGCATGTCAATAATTTTGCGCTCCCGGCTGGAAAGTTTGTCGAACGCTTCCCGCAGCACAATTTTTTCCACCCATTTGTCCTCTTTGTTCTTTTTATCGCTGATCTGGTCCATCACATACAGCGTATCGCCTCCCTGGTCGTAAACCGGGTCAAACAGGGAAATCGGACTTTGAATGGCATCCAGCGCATAAGTCACTTCCTCCGGTTCTACTTCCAGTTCCTTTGCGATTTCCTGAATGGTCGGATCATGATTGGTCGTTTTCATAATCCGCTCTCTGCAGTAGATTGCCTTATACGCAATGTCTTTAATGGAGCGGCTGACGCGGATGGCTGCATTGTCGCGCAGATATCGTTTTAATTCCCCTGCCACCATGGGCACTGCATAGGTGGAAAATTTGACGTTCAGCGTATCGTCAAAATTGTCCACCGCTTTGATGAGCCCGATACACCCGATTTGAAACAGGTCGTCCATGTTTTCCTTGGTGCCGGAAAACCGCTGCAGTATGCTCAGTACAAGACGTAAATTTCCCTGAATAAATTTTTTTCTCGCTTCCAAATCCCCCTGCTTTATCTTTTTAAAAAGTTCTTTCTTTTCTTCCTCTGAAAGTAATGGCAGTTTTGAGGTGTTTACCCCGCAGATTTCTACTTTATAAAGAGCCATTACAAAAACCTCCATGCTGTATTACCTATATAGCATTGACATTTTTGCGGCTCTTTATACAGGACTTCGCTGTTTATTTATTCATATTTGACGATTTCCCGCTTTAACCGTTTAATAATCTTCTTTTCCAGTCTGGAGATGTACGACTGGGAAATTCCCAGTGCGTCCGCCACCTGTTTCTGCGTCAGTTCTTCCCCTCTGCTGTCGTTTAATCCATACCGCATTTCCACGATAATCCGCTCCCGCGGTTTTAGTTTGTCAATCGCTTTATACAGCAGTTTCTTTTCGACTTCGTTCTCGATATCGCGCGAGATCACATCTTCATCCGTTCCGAGAATATCGGAAAGCAGCAATTCGTTTCCATCCCAGTCTACGTTGAGCGGCTCATCAATCGAAACCTCCAATTTGGTCTTGTTGTTTTTCCGCAGATACATTAAAATTTCGTTTTCAATGCAGCGGGAAGCATAAGTGGCAAGTTTGATTTTTTTATCGGAACGAAACGTGTTAATTCCCTTGATCAGACCGATGGTTCCAATGGAAATCAAATCCTCGACGCCGACGCCCGTATTGTCAAATTTTTTTGCAATGTAAACGACCAGGCGGAGATTGTGTTCAATCAGTCTGCTTTTCGCTTCCGGATCCTGATTTTCACATAACCGCATAATGCAGTCTTCCTCGACATCGCTCTCCAATGGCGGCGGCAGCACATCATTCCCGCCGATGTATTTTAACTCTCCCTCTACCGGCAGAATCCATCCCTGAATCTGATAAATTTTTTTATGTATTTTCTGATACCTTTCCCTTTTTTCTAAAATCATTCTCTTTTCGCTGACGAAGCGCTGCTTCATCAAAATTCCCCTTTCTCTCAAAAATCTCAGGAGGCAATATTATTTCATATTGATGATGCTGACTGACTTTTTCACGGATTCCAATCGGAATTTTTTGGAAAACCTGACGGCTTACCGTCACCCGGTCCGCCCAGAATCCTTCCAAAATACCGTGCGGACAGTCGATACTGCTGTACGGCAGCATCACCGGCTTTTGATTTTTTTCAAACAGCTTTCCGGCGGCCGCCCTGTCAATTACACAGGCAGGCTTTCCTGTGATTGGTTCCACCAAAAAATTTCCCGTATCGCAAAGCCCCCGCAGACTGATGGTTTTGCCACCGGCTGCGACCTTGACGGGAACAATTCTCTGCCGCATTAAAATCTGCTGCCGAATCCGCTGCGTCAATGCAGAAAAAATCAAATACGCAAAAAAGGTCATGCCGATACAAAATTTGAAATCGGGCACTCTTTGAATTCCCGTACAGGCGTAGATTTGCTGTCTGGTTCCGGACAGACTGCCGCACACAACAAGAATCCCGCTTAAAAAAAACGCAGCGACATAAAGCTGCAGCACAAAACCTCCCAGCGCCCGGAAACCTCTAAAATCCAGTGCGATCAATGATAATACCGGACCCATGCAGCAATAAGTCAGAATCCAGCTGAGAACGCCTGAAATCGGATGGGTCACCATCACTCCCGCATACACTGCCCCTGCCAGCCCGCCCAAAAGGCAGCACCACCGATTCCGGCTGCAGCGATTCCAGCGGTGCAGAATCAGCAGCAGCAGAGAATCCATAAAAAAGTTAAAAGCAACATATACATCAACATAAAGGTAGTATTTCATTGCAGACTCCTTATATGTTGTATTCTATCTGGCTTCCGATAAAAAGTCCGTCGAAAATATGAGAGAACAAAATCTTTTTTCTGAGCGCCCGGATTGAAAACCATATGGAAAAGGCACCGGATTTAACCGGTGCCCTTGTTACGTTGTTAACCGTATGCTTTCGTTTTTTGATTGCATTCAATATTCAGTTTTCATTGCCAAGAAGGAATTCTTCACTACTATTTATCTCTCATGGTTTCTCTTTTTCTATTCTTTGTGAAGTATTCTATTCATATCAAGGTTCCCCCAATTCCTTCTTTGTCCATCACTGTATTTTATTTTCCCTAATTCTTCATCTTCATTGAATTAAATATAAACAGGTTACTGCTCCTGTCTCCAACAAAAAACTCAATTTATTTTTAAATTTTTAAACGCCGTATGCGACTCCGCTGGAGTATCTGGTGATTTTTTCAATGACCGTATCTCCAGAAATAATTCTGACTACCAGTTTAAACCGGTAGTAATATCCTTTGCTGACCGATTTGCTCTTTACAAAATTCTTTGTTCCAAGACCGGTAAAATCCTTACTCCATGATGCAACATCAGTGTAGGTGGTCTTGTCTTTGCTCTTCATCAGCGTTATCGTCAGTCTGGATTTATAGTTTTTAGAAATCGTCGCACCAGAACTGCATACCGCAATTCCTCCGCTTGCAATATAAAACCCGGTAGTAACTACCGCCACATTCGTATACTGCACCGAAGCGTCTCCGCCCGGTATCGCACCCGGCGCCTGTGCGTTTGCAGACACCCGCAGCGTCTGCGTCAGCATAACGGTTAACATCAGTAGAGCGAACAGTTTCTTCATCACAAAGTCCTCCTCTCTTCTCTCTACATAATAAAGACAGAACTTTTGGAAGAAATATAACAGCATTCACTTTAAAAAATTTTGGACATCGATTAATCTATTGGATTTCCCGGATGCTTTCGGCGATTTGAATCATCGTCTCATCAGAGAACCCAAAACCAACCAGTATAAACACATTGTCGCCGATTGCAAAAACAATCTGTGTTCCTTCCTCTTTTTTTATCAAAGCCGCATCGACTCCATTGATAGAAATCGGTGTGGCGTCTGCATCCTCGGTATCCACTCCGGCAGAAATATTTTTAGTTTCCTGTATAAAAGAAAGGTGTTTATCCCCCTCTCCTGCATAATTATAAGTGATTTTTCCATAAGTAATCGAATAATCTTCCAGCACCATTCCTTCCGGCAAATAAGTTATCTGATATTCTTTTTCCGGTTTAATCTGTGCGATTTCATTATTTTCCTCTCCCCCGGTAGCCCATTCTCCGGTCGGCTGCCCCATATCCGTATACTGATCGTCGACATAATTAACCAGTCCGATTGTTGCGTTTCGGACTGCCGGAACTGTCAGAAAGAACAGATCAAACACCAAAAGAACTGCCGCCGCCACGGTAGCGGCCTTGTAAAACGAAACCAAACGGCTTTTCTTTTTCTTTGGAAAACTTTTGCGCAGTATTTTTGCAAATTTCCTGTTTTCTTTTGCCATTTGGACAAATGGTTCATCTACCTGCGTCAATTCTTCTTCAATCTGCTCATTTTCTTTTCGCATATATTCTTCAACTGCATCCTGTATCAGTTTTTCTTCTAAATATTTTTTCATCTCTTCTCACATCTCCCTTTCCAAAAGTTTTTTCATACGGTTTTTAGCACGGTTTAAATAGGTTGGGACATTGCGGGCAGGAATCGAACACCTCTCTCCAATCTCTTTATAATTGAGGCATAGTCCATATCGATAGATTAACAGTTCCCTGTCGCGCTCGTTCAACTGCTTCAGGATTTCATAGAAATCCAGATTGTCAATTACTTTTTCAATATCAAAATCGATATCGGCAGCGTCCTCTTTGATTTGAATCCACTTCTCTACCTTTTCCCGTTCATGCTTTTCTTTGGACATATAGGTATAGGCGCAGCGATAGGTAGTCTGTTTTACATAACTTCCGATTTTGTATTCCTCAATCTCCATGAGAACGTCCACGTATTGAATCAATCTGATAAATGTGTCATTTAAGATATCCTTTGCAGTATCATAGTTTTGAACAATCTCGTATGCTATCTTTAATACCCACGCACTGTATTTCCGATATAGTTTTTCAATCAGTAATCTCTGTTCATCGTTTTCAATGGATTCAATTACTCCCAGTATTGTTACCATGATTTTGCCTCACTTTTTCTCTTTTGTAAACCTATTTTTCACTTTTGTTCCACTGTCTTGGATTTTCCTCTAAAATTGAAAAACAGTCGCAGAAAGATATCTACGACTGTTTTTCAACATATCATGAAACCTAATTTATTTGTTTTGTAAAAACTCCGGAATCTTTAATGGCTTTTCTTCTACGGTTCCTCTTGGTGCAGCGGAAGCGTTTCTCGTGTAGTCTGTCTTTGGTGTTGCGCTGCTGTTAAACGTAAAACTCTTTTTGGCAGCACCGCCAAATCCAAATCCCTGTGCCTTTGCTGCCGGCTCTCCGATGCCTGTCGCCATAACAGTGATAGAACATTCATCCGGATATGTATCATCGTAGCGTACACCAAAGATAATGTTTGCATCTTCGCCTGCTAAATCCTGTACATAACTTGCCGCCTCATTGGCTTCAAACAGACTGACATCACCGGTAATGTTGATGATGACATTTTTTGCACCGTTAATGCTGGTTTCAAGAAGTGGAGATGTTACTGCCTGCTGAACAGCCTCTGCAGCCTTTTCGTCTCCGCTTGCCTCGCCGATACCAATATGCGCAATGCCCGCATCTCTCATAACGGTCTGTACATCTGCAAAGTCTAAGTTAATCAATGCAGGAACGTTAATCAGGTCGGTAATTCCCTGTACGGACTGCTGCAATACTTCGTCCGCTTTCTTTAACGCTTCCGGCATCGTCGTTCTCTTGTCAACAATCTCTAATAATTTATCATTTGGAATAACAATCAGGGTATCCACATTTTCTTTTAATCTCTCGATACCGCCTAACGCATTATTCATACGTGTCCTTGCTTCAAAACGGAATGGTTTTGTCACAACGCCGACAGTCAAAGCACCCTGCTCTTTTGCAATTCTCGCAACAACCGGCGCTGCTCCGGTACCGGTACCGCCGCCCATACCACAGGTAACAAATACCATGTCGGCTCCTTTTAACAGCTGCGCGAGTTCCTCAACGTTTTCTTCTGCTGCGGCTTCGCCAACTTCCGGCTTTGCGCCTGCGCCAAGTCCCTTGGTCACTTTTTCTCCAATCTGCAATGTCGTTGGCGCCTTGCTTCTCTTTAAAATCTGCGCGTCAGAATTTACAGAAATAAATTCGACTCCTCCAATATTTTCATTTATCATTCTGTTGACTGCATTATTTCCTGCGCCGCCAACACCTACAACAATAATCCTTGCTAATGATTCATTTTCGTTTGTAGTAATTTCTAACAAAAGTTTATCCTCCTTTGTTTTTTCTTTTCCTATTAAAATTTATAAACAGGCATAATATACCCACTTACACATATATATATCATATAATTGTTTTCAGAAAATATCAACCAGAAAATTTTATTTTGTGAAAATATTATCACTTTTCTCTCTGATTTTATGTAAATTTGTTATTTTTTTGTGCTTTTCTTCTCATCTTTAATGAAAGTGTACGAACCGTCGGTCATAATCCACTGCATTTGCAAAGTGCCAGGCACTGCTGTCAGCTGCGCTTTCGTACTGGAATAAATATCGACAAACGCATCCATCTTTTCTTTCAGCTGATTATCTTTTCCCAGGGCCACCTTCAATCCTTTTTTAAGGTGCATCACGATTTCATATTGGTCGGATACTGCGATTTTATTTATCGAAATACCCGGCTGCTTTCCATTTTCCTCTGAAACTTTATCGAGAGCAATTTCCATTTCATCGAACGCTTCAATCATATGGCGTATCGTTTCTCTGCCCTCTTTTTCTGTCGTGTTGATCTGCTGATAGAGGGCTGGCTTTTGAAAAGAAATCCCGGTAAATCTGCAGATTCCTAACGAATTTGCCTGCAGTTTCTTTTTCCCTTTTTTCGTCTTTTTATAATTGCATAATTCCGACTTTAAAATTTCCCCGGCGCTGTCAAAATAATATTCATTGTCTGCATCAATAAAACTGCCGCGTAGTTTTTTCTCCTGCGCGTCAATCTTAATTTTCACTGGAGATTTGAGTGAAACGGAATAACTTTCAAACAGGTCAATGTCTTTTTCCAGACCGATAAGATCCCGAAACCAGAACCACAGTGAATTTTCAATCTTGTGGCTGACTAAATAGTTTTGCACTTCGTCTGCGCGAAACTGATTTATATCGGAAACATAATCGACTGTTTTAATCCGGAACCCAAAAAACAAAAGCAGAAAAACACCAGCTGCAATCGGCAGGGCAATCAGCATATTCCGTAAAATTTTTTTTAATTTTCTCTTCTTTTTTCTTCTGCTTACCATAACTTTACCTGCCTGAATTTATCGGATGCGCTTAATTCTGCGCGATACCGAGAGAACAATTCCTATTTCAATCATTAAAAATGCGAGAGAGGTACCTCCATAACTGATAAACGGCAAAGACACGCCGGTGTTTGGAATGCTGTTGGTGACAACTGCAATATTTAACACTACTTGAATGGAAATATGCGCCAACACACCGATAACCAGCATTGAACCATATAAATCGGCTGCATTGCTGGCAATGACCCTCATACGGCGGATCATAAAAATAAACAGCAGCATAATACAGACGGCGCCAAAAATTCCTAATTCTTCACAGATGATTGAAAAAATCATGTCGTTATTCGGCTCCGGTACAAATCCAAGTTTTTGTGCGCTGTTTCCAAGCCCTTTTCCAAAGAGTCCTCCTGAGCCAATGGCATACAGTCCCTGCATAACCTGATATCCCCCGGAATCTGAATATTGTTCCGGATGCATCCAGACGAGGACACGGGACATTCGAAAGCTTTTCCCGGTCAGGGAACTTGCCAGGACAATCAGGGAAAGCCCGCTGACGCCCAAAATTCCCAAAGAGAGAATGAATTTCACACAGGCGCCGCCAATAATCAGCATGACCGCGCCGATTCCCACAATAATGACCGCCGAACTTAAGTTTGAAGTAACCAGTCCCACCAGCCCCGCTCCGAACAGAGCAACCGCAAAAATCTGATAACACGTTTTTACATTATCCAGTGCAGTCGCGCCACATTTGGAAATCATATAAGCGACCATGACAATCACGCCGATTTTAACCAGCTCCGCCGGCTGAAACTGCACGGATCCCAGTCCGACCCACCGTGTTGCTCCGTGGCTTTCAATTCCCAGCGGCGTTTTTACTAAGAGAACGGTTACAAGAGAGCCGAAATAAATCAGTTTATCCAGTTTTTTCCACCAGCGGTAATCGATAAAAATGGCCGGAATCATGCCCAGCAGTCCGATTCCGGTAGCAAAAATCTGTCGCTTCAAATAAAAGGTCGCATCATTTTGAACCGTAATACCGATATAGGAACTAGCGCTGTACAGAACAACATATCCTAGAAGCATGATAAAAATCCACAGCAAAAGCAGGCTGTAATCAAAATATTTTTCTTTATATCTTCTTCTTGGTCTGTTTGCAATTTCTTCTCCGCTTACCGGATCATAGGTCATTTTAGCCATAAAATTTTCCTTACAATTGATTTACGTATTCTTTGAACAGATTTCCTCTCTGTTCATAACTGTCGAACATATCCCAGCTGGCGCATGCCGGGGACAACAGGACTGCGTCGCCCGGTTTTGCAAGTTCTCTGCTCACACGGACGGTTTCTTCCAGCGATTCAGCAAAGACAATATGGTCAAATCCTTTCGCCCTGACCGTCTTTGCAATCTGCTGCGCAGTCTCTCCAAGGAGCACCAGATACTTGATTTTTCCCCCGAATGCGTCCGCCCATGTATCAAAAGACACTTTTTTATCATATCCGCCGGCAATCAGGACAGTCGGTCTCTCCATCGCCTCAATCGCCTTGATAGACGCGTCTGTGTTCGTTCCCTTGGAATCGTTATAATAAATGACATCATCCAGTGTCCGCACATATTCAATCCGATGTGGAACTGCCTGGAATTTTTTGATTACCTCCCGAATGACTTCGACAGGCACTCCCATGTTTATAGATATGGCAATGGCCGCCATAATATTCTCGGTATTGTGAATGCCGACCAGTGTCGTGTCATGCACTGTCGTCACGAAAATTTCCCCGTGTTCGTCCTGATAACAGATCTTTTCACCATCCAGATAAACGCCGGGATTGACTTTCTGCTTACTGCTAAACCACACGATACGGTTTTTCAGTTTCGGCGCATACGAACGCAGAATCGAATCCTCATAATTTAAAATGACCGGTTCGTCCGGATTCTGGTTTTGTGTTACCCGCATTTTACAGTCGGTATAACATTCCATGGTATAGTGCCGGTTCAGATGATCCGGCGTAATGTTTAAAACAGCACTGACATTCGGGTGAAAGGTGTGGACCGCCTCCAACTGAAAACTGCTGACTTCCGCCACCGTAACAGTATCCTCATCTGACTGGCCGGCAGCTGCCGTATATGGATTTCCAATATTTCCAACGACATTTACTTTATCATAATAAGCCGCCATAATCTCTCCAACCAGCGCTGTCGTAGTCGTTTTCCCGTTTGTCCCGGTAATCGCGATCAGCTTTCCTTTCGATGCGGCATATGCCAGTTCAATCTCACCCCAGATTGGGATTCCCGCTTCTCTTACCTGATTCACAAAAGGCGCGTCAATTGCAATCCCCGGACTTAAAATCATCAAATCGGTCGTTTCAACGATTTCCGGCGTCAGGGATCCCAAAACAACTTTTACCCCGGTACCATCGTCAAGTTTATGTAATACATCTTCCGGTTTCAGTTTTTCATTTCCGTCATAGATGGTAATATCTGCACCATATTTTTTTAATAAATTTGCGGCGCCGATTCCACTTTTTCCGGAACCTGCCACTAAAACTCTGCTTTTCCTTAAATCCATGATATGCCTCGTTTCTTTTCGAATCTGTTTATAATGCAATATATCCAATCATACAGAGAATCGCCGTAATCACTGCAAACGCTGCGACAACCTGCGTCTCGCTGGCGCCGCCCTCCTGAAAATGATGATGCAGCGGTGCCATTCTAAAAATCCGTCTGCCCTCTCCGTATTTTTTCTTCGTATATTTAAACCAGGATACCTGCAGCATAACGGAAATCACTTCAATCAGATAAATAAATGCCACGATTAGAATAAAAAACGGCATTTTCAGCATAAAGGCAATTCCTGCCACATAGCCGCCGAGTGCCAGCGAACCGGTGTCTCCCATAAAGACTCTTGCCGGATATACATTGTAAAGAAAAAATCCCATCAGGGCTCCGACGAGCGCCGCGGAAATCGGCTCCATCCCGGTACCCGCTGATACCGCGGTAAAAAATACTGCAATGACAATGGTAACACTCGTAGCAAGTCCATCCAGTCCATCGGTAAAGTTTGCCCCATTGACGGTTCCAATGACTGCGATAAACACAAAGATCACAAACAGCCACGAAGGCATTTCCCATTCTGCTCCCCGGGTAAATGGAATGATGACATTCGTTCCATTTTCGGAATACTGCATCAGATAAACGCAGAAAACAGCTGTCACAACAATCTGTCCAATCATCTTCTGCTTTTCCGTCAACCCCAGATTTCTTTTCTTTAGTACCTTAATAAAATCGTCTAAAAACCCGATAATCCCAAATCCAACCGTCAAAAACAAAATCGGCACAATCTGATAATCTTTTTCAAAAATGATAAACACCAGAGAAGTCACAATTACCCCTGCCAGTATAATGACGCCACCCATCGTCGGCGTCCCGGATTTGCTCTGGTGCGACTGCGGACCCTCCTCACGGATATGCTGTCCGAATTTCATTTTCTTCAACAGCGGAATAAATATCGGACATAAAATAATACTGACTGCAAATGAGATAATAATTGCAGCGATAATTGATGTACTGGTACTCATCTTTACTCTCCTTGTTTTTCTCCCTCCAACAGATATGGGAGGATATTTTCGTACAATCTGGCAATCAGCGGGGCAGCGACCTGTCCTCCATAATAGATGCCCGTGGGTTCGTCTACGATTGCCATCGCAATGACCTGTGGGTTATCTGCCGGAGCAAATCCCATATAAGAAGCAATATATTTGCCGGAACCTCTCGGAAGCTTCTGGGACGTGGCAGTCTTTCCACCAACACGGAATCCCTCAACCTGGCCTTTGCTTCCAGTCCCTTCCGCGACAACGTGCTCTAAGATATCCCGCATCGTGTCAGAAGTTTTCTTTTCAATCGCTCCCTGCTTTTCCTCGAACTGAAAAGCTTCCATCAGTTCCCCGCTGGGGCGTTCTGCCTTAACCGCCAGATGCGGCGTGACCAGTTTCCCGCCGTTTACAATGGCGCTGGCAGCCACAAGATACTGTATCGGGGTAATCTGAAAGGACTGCCCGAAAGACATTGTTGCCAGTTCTACATTTCCTACATTTTCTATTTTATGAATAATGGTCGACGCTTCTCCCGGAAGGTCAATTCCGGTTTTTGTGAGCAGACCAAGTTTGTCGAAATATTTATAAAATCTTTCTTTTCCAACATCCAGCCCAACCTGTATAAAGACCGGATTGCAGGAGTTCATTGTCCCCTCCATAAATGTTTCGCTTCCGTGGCCGGTTGTTTTGTGGCACCGGATCCTGCGGTCATCGACCATTTTGTAACCGGGACAGTAAAATCTCGAATTGACATTGACGACATTTTCCTCGAGCGCCGCTGTGGCAGTGACAATCTTAAATGTCGAACCCGGCTCGTATGTGTCGTTGATGCAGGGATTTCTCCACATCCGATTGAGCAGATCCTGCTTGTTTTTCTGAGTGGCCTTCACGGAGGAATCCGTCAGCGTATAAGGGTCATTGAGATTGAATTCAGGGCTGTTTACCATCGCATAAATTTCACCATTGTTTGGATTCATGACAATGATGGAAACATAATTGGCGCCCTTTGCCTTTCGCGCATTGTCTGCAATCTGCTGGGCATATTTTTGAATGTTCAAATCCAGCGTTGTCGTCAAATCTCCGCCCGCAATCGGTTCTACCCTGCTCTCCAGCGCGCCTTCCTGCTCGATTCCTTTGGAATCTGTCGGCGTTAAAATCAGTCCGTCTGTCCCCATCAGATATTTGTCATATTGAATTTCAAGACCGATAATTCCCTGATTGTCGGCTCCGGTAAAGCCCAAAACTTTTGAACCCAGGCCATCATAAGGATAATACCTTTTATAGTCTTCGTCAACCTTTACGCCGGGCAGGTCATAGGCGCGGATTTTGTCCCCGACTTCTTTCTCCACGTTGGATTTTATCTTTTCCCGGGAACTCTTTTTCGTGACTTTTTTCCGGACTTCCTCCTTTGATAATTCCAATTCTTTGGATAAGACCTCAATCACTTTTTCAGGGTCCTTCATCTGATTATAAATGACGGAAACCGTACAAACAGTCCGGTTGCCGGCAAGAACCTTTCCGTTTCGGTCCAGGATTCTGCCTCTCGGCGCTTTAATTTTACGCTGCCGTTCCTGTACTTCTGCCGCGCGCTCAGAATAATATTGCGATTTGTACACCATCAGCCAGATCAGTCTTCCACTCAGCGCAGTAAAACATACAATCATACTAATAGAATAGATTAACAAAAGCTTCCTTTGGGCGGTTTTTATGGTTTTCAAAACGACTCCTTGGCTTTTTATTATAATCTATTCTACTATTTTTGGTTCTATTCTTCTTCCTCTTTTAAAACGAGGGAACCGTCATCCCCTTCTATAATGCCGTTAGAATAAAATTCTGTCTGCAGATTCTGTTTGATTGCTTTTTTCTCCACGCCGGCTGTTTTTTCCACACCGAGATACGGAAGAACCTGTTTCATGATATAGGTCCACAGGTCTGTGTTAAAAGCGGTAGCCTGTGGATTTTCTTTCGGCGTATCCATCAGTGTGTAACATACTACCTGAGGGTTTTCACACGGAACGCAGCCTAAGAAAGATAAAATATATTGATTGTACAGACGTCCTTTTCCTTTTCCGGATGTGTCCACTTTTTCCGCGGTTCCGGTCTTTCCGCCAACGGTATAACCGTCGATTGCCGCCGTTGAACCGGTACCCTCTGTGACCACGGCACGAATGCACTGCTTTAGAAAGTTTGAAGTGTCTCTGGTCACTGTCTGTTTCACCAGTGTTTTCGAATAATTTTTTACGACTTCTCCCTCCGGCGTGACAATCTGTTTGACAACATGCGGCTCATAATAATTTCCGCCGTTTATAATAGAAGAAAATGCTGCAGTCATCTGAATCATATTGACTGTAAAGTTTTGTCCGAACGCATTGGTCTCCAACGTAGACATGCCCATATCTTTATCATAAACAAGTCCTCTGGTTTCACCCGGAAGATCAATGCCCGTTTTCGTCCCAAATCCGAAAATCTCCTGATACTTTACGAAATTTTCTTTGCCCAGTTTTCTTCCGGCGTACATCAGGTAATCATTGCAGGACTGTGCAATCGCTCCCTTGACGTCCAATGTTCCATGTCCGCCTTTTTCATAACTATGGCATTTTATTTTAAAGATATCAACCTGTTGATATCCATCGCAGAAAAAGGTTTCATTCTTTTTCAAAACGCCTTCTTCCAACGCGCCCGCAATCGTAAAGGCTTTCGCTGTCGAACCCGGTTCGTATGAATCGGTGATACAGTAATTATTCCAAATTTTATTGAGCGCTTCCGACTGTTTATTCTGCGATAAGTTTCCAATCTGCTTTTCTGTATAGTAATCGGATAAGTCGTACGGGTCGTTCAAATCAAATGTAATGTCATCTGCCATTGCAAGGATTTCTCCGTTATTCGGGTCTGCAACGACGACTGCAATTCTCTTTGGGCTATATTTTTTCATATATTTTTTGATTGCCTTTTGGACAATCCTCTGAATGTTCATATCAATGGAAGAAACGACGGTATTGCCATCCTGAGCGTCCTTAATGACCGTTTCCATGTCATTGTCCGCGCCAACGTAGCCATATTCTCTTCCGTCAACCCCTTTCAGGTCGTCACCATAAGAAGATTCAATCCCGACACTTGCGCTGTTGTCACTGTTGACAAAACCCAAAACTGTTGAAGCCAGATCATTATACGGATACATCCGCTTGTATTTTTTTTCAAACCAGACGCCTTTGGTATTGTCCACATTCTCCCGGTCCTGTGCGTCTTTTGCATACTCGTAGTTCAGGTAGGCCTGAAAATCTTCGATGTCTTTATATTCGAGATTTTTCAAGACAACCCAGTAACTGTTGTTTTTCTTTTCTTGGATTGTCGTAATCAGATCCTCCTGATTCAGGTCAAAATATTTGGAAAGCGCCCTCGTCGTCGGTTCCAAATATTTTTCCCCGCTCATGATAATCTTTGAGTCTACAACTAAATTGTACACCATGACGCTTGTCGCGAGGACATTCCCGTTGCGGTCTTTGATATCGCCTCTCTTGTATGGAATGGTCGCGCTGTTGAAACTCTGCTGTGCCAATACCTGTATGGAATACTCATTTCCTTTTTTCACATTCAGGTAAACAATCCGCGCACATAACGCAAATAAAGCTAGAACAATCACCCAGAAGAGGATTGCTAGCTTTGTATACATGCGTTTATTGAATCTTAACTTTTTTGTCTTTTTTCTGATTTTTCCCGATCTCATAACTACTTTACAGGAATGTCACCATATTGTACCATGTACCCGCTGTCGCTGGAATGATAGGTCACAATCTGGTCTTCTCCCGCCTGTTTCATACCAAGTTCCTTTTTTGCCGTATTATAAATATAATCCGTATCAATATAACTATTGATAGAATAATTGAGTGCGTCATTTTGTGACTGCACCGTGTTAATCTGATTTTTCAGACTGGAAATGCTTGTCCTGGCTGCTGAAATCCCAGACTGTACATTTAAGTATAACACACACATAAAAATGCACGCAAGAGATACCATGCCCATGAAAAATACGGCGGTTCCATTCACAGGCAGTGCCTTGCGGCTTGCGGAATGTTCCCGGCGAACCTGCCGGGTTCTCCTTTGTACGTCAGGCCGCTGCCTTTGCGGTGCCGTCTTTCTAACGGTATTTCCATCAATATATGCGTTTGTATAAGACCCTCTTCTTTGACTCATATTGCCTCCCGTTGAACCAAACAGCTCGTCCCTTTGTTTTGGCGCAACAGTTTAATTTCTTTAAACTTTTTCAAATATTCTCAGTTTCGAACTTTTTGATCTTTTATTATTTTCTATCTCTTTTTCAGTAGGGAGAATCGGTTTTCTCGTAATCATTCTTCCCTTAGATTTTTTCCCGCATACACATACCGGAAAGTCCGGTGGACATGTGCATGGGTTTTCGTTCTCTTTAAATTTGTTTTTTACAATCCTGTCTTCGAGCGAGTGAAATGTAATAATACAGATCCGGCCTCCCGGCTTTAAACAGTCAATCATCTGGTCAATTGATTCTTCTAATACGGTGAGTTCTCTGTTGACTTCAATCCGAATTGCCTGAAAGGTCCTTTTTGCAGGATGTCCGTTCTTTTGAAATTTCATTGGAACAGCGCCCTTGATAATCTCGGAAAGCTGACCGGTCGTTTCAATCGGGTGCTTCTGTCTTGCGATACAAATATGTTTCGCAATGTTTTTTGCAAACCGCTCTTCCCCATAGTCCCGAATCACATGAAACAGTTCCGATTCGCTGTAATGATTGACCACACCGGCTGCCGTCGTGCCCTGCCTCGTGTCCATCCGCATATCCAGCGGCGCGTCGTTTTTATATGAAAACCCGCGTTCCCCGTTATCCAACTGATAGGACGAAACTCCTAAATCTAAAATGATACCGTCGACCTTTGAGACTTCTAAATCCTTTAATATGGTCGCTATCTCGCAAAAGTTACTCCGCACTAACGTAATTTTATGTTCATATCTGCTCAGGCGTTCTCTTGCTGCCTCTAATGCATCTCCATCCTGGTCTATTCCGATGAGTCGTCCCTTATCGGATAATCGTTTGCATATTTCATAAGAATGTCCGCCGCCGCCCAGCGTCCCATCAACATAGATTCCATCAGGATTTATATTTAAGCCTTCAATGGTTTCCTCCGGCAATACTGATATATGCCTGAAATCCATATCTGCGCCTTCCTTTCAATAATCCTTAAATGCCTTTCTCCGCCATGTAGGCCGCCAAATCGTCAATCTTTTCTTCTAAATCATCGCCTTCCATGTACATTGACATCCGTTCATTCCACTTATCTATATCCCAGATTTCAATTCGATTTCCAACTCCTACCCAGACCACTTCTTTGTCCAGTGAGGCGAATCCCCTTAAAACTGAAGGCATGAGAACTCGTCCCAGTTTATCAGTTTCAAGGTCGGATGCGCCCGCGAGGAAAAATCTATTGAAATCTCTGACTTTCCTGTCCGTAAATGGCAAACTGCTCAATTTTGCTTCCAATGCTTCCCAAGCTTCTTTAGAGTACGCAAAAAGACATCCGTCCAAACCTCTGGTCACCACAACGCTGGTACCGAGTTCTTCACGGAACTTTGCAGGGACAATTGTTCTGCCCTTCGTATCCATTTTTTGCGTATGTTCTCCTGTAAACATTGTCTTTTCCTTTTAATCGTACAAAATCAGTTCGCGAAGCTGATTTTCATGAAATGTGGCATTATTTTTTCCACTTTTTACCACTTATTGACACTAATTTACCACTTATATGCAAATTCTATACCATTTTATTGATAATTGCAACCCTTATTTTGAAATTTTTTTTGCAAATTTTTACTTATTTTTGCCGGGAAATACTGTTTTGGCACAAAAAAAGAGACTTTGCTCTGTCCCTTGAATGACATCAAAGCAAAATCTCAATTTCATGATTCTTTTTCCTATTTACTTTTTTGTTTTTGTTTTCAACATTATTTTGTACCTTATCACACCCCATACAATGAGCGCTGCAGTCAACAGAACAATAGATAAGAATTGAGATACCGGCCATCCGGTCATCGGCATGATAAGCTGATCGGTTCGAAAGCCTTCAATAATGGCTCTTCCCAGTCCATATCCCATAACATACCACAGTGTCACTTCGCCTTCAAACTTTTTCTTTTTACGGAAAATTAAAATGACAACCAGCAACGCCAGATTCCACAACGATTCATACAAAAATGTGGGCTGCACCTGAATATACCCGAGCTGTTCCATGGTCTTTCCGGTCATTTCCTGCATCCCGGCCGCCACTGCCTGCGGTACCTGATAAGTGTGATAATACTGGTCAAAATAGATCCGCATTGCAAGTGGATTGCCATCCGGCGTCACCCCGCCAAACGCCTCCCGGTTAAAAAAGTTTCCCCAGCGTCCGATAATCTGCCCCACCATCAATCCCAAAATGGCGGTATCACAGAACGTGCGAAAAGACATTTTTTTAATTCTGGTATAAATAAAACAAGTGAGTACTCCTGCAATGATGGCGCCATAGATCGCCAGACCGCCATTTCTAATATTAATGATTTCTGAAAGATTGTTTTTGTAGTAATCCCATGAAAAGACAACATAATAGATGCGCGCTCCAATAACGCTGAAAATAATCGCATAAATAGCAAAGTCCAGATAGTGATTTGGATTTTGCCCTGTTCTCTTTGCCTCCCGGCACGCAATGAGAATTCCACAGATCATTCCGGTTGCAATAATCAGTCCGTAAAAGGCGATATCAATTCCAAACAGACTGAATGATTTTGGAAGATTTTCTATATTGATATGAAGGTTTGGAAACTGAATGGATGTCAAAAGCATATGATTCCTCCTGTTTTACATTTGATTATGTTTCTTTATTGTACCTATTATAATTTGCAAAATCAACCCAAACCAATCGTGTCATTTTTCACAAACTGCGGATAACATTTTTTTACAGCCGCCGGTTTGCCTCCGGAAAAAGATAGACTTTCCCCTCTTTTTATTCTATAATAATGTCTTAAATGAACAAACAAAGGAGATTAGATACAACTATGAAATTAGGCATTGTCGGTCTGCCCAATGTGGGCAAAAGCACACTTTTTAATTCATTAACAAAGGCTGGCGCAGAATCCGCAAACTATCCTTTCTGCACCATCGACCCGAATGTCGGCGTAGTTCCTGTCCCGGACGAACGGCTGGACAGGCTTACCGATTTATATCATTCTAAAAAGACAATCCCTGCAGTCATTGAATTTGTCGATATTGCAGGGCTTGTAAAAGGGGCTTCCAAAGGAGAAGGTCTGGGGAACCAGTTTCTGGCCAACATCCGCGAGGTTGACGCCATTGTGCATGTGGTACGATGTTTTGAAAATACGAATATTATCCATGTAGATGGCAGCATTGACCCTCTTCGGGATATTGAAACGATTAATCTGGAATTGATTTTTTCTGACATTGAAATTTTGGAACGAAGAATTGCAAAAACAACCCGCGGTGCCAGAAACGATAAAACGCTTGCAAAAGAACTCGCTTTTCAGGAAAAAGTGAAAAAGTTTTTGGAGGACGGCAATCTGGCAATTAAACTGGAAATTGAAGATGAAGATGAACAGGCATGGATTTCCGAATATAATCTGCTTACGGCAAAACCGGTAATCTTTGCAGCAAATGTTTCCGAGGATGATTTGAGTGATGACGGTTCTTCTAATGAATATGTCTCATCCGTCCGCAGGTTTGCCAGTCAAAATAACAGCGAGGTTTTCGTTATCAGCGCAGAAATCGAGCAGGAAATTGCAGAATTGGAAGACGAAGAAAAAGAAATGTTTCTCGAGGATTTAGGGATTCAGGAATCCGGTTTAGATAAATTGATCAAGGCGAGTTACTCTCTTCTGGGCCTGATTAGTTTTCTGACTTCCGGCGAGGACGAAACAAAAGCCTGGACCATTCATACCGGTACCAAGGCGCCGCAGGCTGCCGGGAAAATCCATACAGATTTTGAGCGCGGCTTTATCTGCGCCGAAGTTGTCAAATACACAGACCTTATTTCCTGCGGCTCTCTTGCCAAAGCAAAGGAAAAAGGGCTGGTCGGACTGCAGGGAAAAGATTATGTGGTACAAGATGGCGATGTTATCACATTCCGCTTCAACGTGTAAAAACTTTGAGTCATGCTAAAATAAAAGAGATAAGACTGACGGCGGGCTTGCCTGCCGGGAAGTTTTATCTCTTTTATTTTAATACGACGAATGTCGTACATGAGGTGTATACGCAGTGTACACCGAATGGAGCATGACTCTTTTTTTAATACGACGAATGTCGTACATGAGGTGTATACGCAGTGTACACCGAATGAAGCATGACTCTTTTTTTAATACGACGAATGTCGTACATGAGGTGTATACGCAGTGTACACCGAATGGAGCATGACTCTTTTTTTCATGTTCGGAACGAAAATCACATCATTGGGGACGACGCTATGGTTTTTCCGTTTCTTTTTCGTATAATGGTTCTTAAAGAAGGCCGGAAGCCCCTTCTTTTTTAGCCGGTTATCTAAAACCGGTCAGAACCTTTTAGAAAAACGATATGGAGGACACAAGTATGGAAAAGTACAACCTGAACCAATTACAAAAGAATGTCAGTGAACAGCCGCAGATGAAGCGCTGGGAAGACCTGACGCTTGCAGACAACTTTATCTTTCAGAAGTTCATGAGAAATGAATCTCTCTGTAAAAAGATTCTCGGGGAAATCCTTGGGAAAGAAATCTTAAAGATTGAATATCCTGAGTATGAAAAGGTAATCGGCATCCGCCATGACGCAAAGGGCATCCGTCTGGATGTCTATGTCCGGGGTGATGATGAAGTCTACAACATTGAGATGCAGAATGCCAGAAGCGGGGAGCTCCCGAAACGCGGAAGATATTACAGGGACTTGATCGATCTTGACCTGCTGGAACGGGGTCAGGATTACAGCATGCTCTGCCGCAGTTTTATCATCTTTATCTGCACTTACGACTTGTATGGAAAGAATCAGTACCGGTATACGTTTACCTACCAGTGCAAGGAAATAGACGGACTGGAATATGGCGACCAGACGACCATGATTATTTTAAATACCATGGGAACGGAAGGAAACGTCAGTGAAGATTTAAAAACTTTTCTAAAATGTGTAGCCGGGCTATTTCCAGATGATGAATTTTCTGCTACAATCAGGGAAGAATATGATCGGATTAAGGAAAGCAGGGAATGGAGGCGAGAGTATATGACACTGGAAATGGCACTGAAGGAACAGTTTCAAGCAGGCGAGGCGAAAGGACATACTGCTGGCATAGAAAACAGTATTGCTATTATTCAAGATTTGAAGAATGGAATGTCTGTGGAGCAGACCGCGCAGAAATATCAGATTGACATTGAAAAAGTACAGGCTTTTGCAGGGGAAATCAACATAAAATAAAACGCTCGCGCGGCAGCGCTCAGATAATGTATGCTGTTTTACCGGAATGAAAGTAAGTTCTACACTCTCATTCCGGTATTTTTATTGAATTCTTTGATATTGCTCGCAGGAAATTTTCTCCGAAAAACAATCGGCCAGATTATTTTTTTGAATCAGCGTTTCTTTCTGCGCTTTTGACAGCCTCTTAATCTGATATTCCAGTTTCATGGCCGATGCCCTGTCGGCGCTCTCCCAGACTGCTTCAAGGTTTTTGACCGTATGCATACGGGTATATTTCGCGCCTTTTTCCTTTTTACCGCAATGCTCACCCAAGCGCCGCTTTACATCGGTTGTTATTCCCGTATAAAGCGTGTTGTCCACACAACGCAATATATATGTATAATACATCTCTGTATCCTTTCCCTTATATTTTTTGCGCGCTGTTTTTACGCTGAGAAATCCTTACGCCGCACAATCCTTTCCGAAATAAATACGCTCATTGCAGACAGCACCAGTCCGACTGCAATCATGCAGATTGCAAAAGGCATCAGATGATTGATTGCCCACATAAGAATACTTATGTTTTCGGATACTGAAAATGAAAATAGCGGAAACAGGAATAGAAATGCCGGAATGATATGAACAATACCACTAATCTGCTTACTTAAGTTTAACCCCAGCAGATAAAAGATTGTATTTTGTACCGCAAGAAAAATCAGGGCGACTCCAATAAACAATAAAATCCCTTCCAGCAAATATGGCCCGACAGTTTTTCCAAGCACCGTAAGGACTACGCTGCAGCCCAAAATATTGATTACGCCAATCAGGGTAAGCACAAATCCGGTCAAAGTCCGTCCAAGCACCCTGTCTCTATCCGTCGCCGGAAGCAGATGAAGCAATCCGGTGTCGCTCTTTCTGTCATTTACAAATACTGCGCCCTGCATGACGCCAACCACAAAAAGCATATAGGCGATATCTGCAATCATTCCACTTTCAAAAGCCATCACGCACCCCAGCGCTCCCAATAAAAACATACTTATAATGTGCATTTTTGATTTAATCAGATCTATTTTAATAAAATTAACGGCTCTCATGACTTCTCCTCTCCCGAATACTGTGCAGCATAATCTGTTCAATGTCTGCTTTTTCAAAAACAAACCGTCGGTCAAACAGCGCTGCGTCATCACTTTTCGCTACCGCCTCAAATCCATATTTTTTCTGTTCAATGCCAATCAGTTTTGATTTCTGCTGCGGGCTTAATTGTTCATAATCTCCTTTAATCAGGACATATCCCTCCTGCAGATCATCTTTGGTACAATCAAAGACAATTTCGCCGTCTTCAATCATCACAATATAATCCGCTATTTCTTCTAAGTCCTCCAGAATATGCGTTGAAAAAAATACGCTCCGATTTCCGTCCTCAATGTATTCCTGAATTTTTTTCATCAAATCCGCCTTTACGACCGGATCGAGTCCGTTGGTTGCCTCGTCTAAAATCAGCAGACTGGCGTCATGACTGAAAGCCGCCGCAAACATCATTTTTATTTTCATTCCGCGTGAAAACTGTCCAACCGGTTTATTTTCCGGAAGTCTGAATTCTTCGATTAACCGGTTAAAGCGTTTCTCGTCAAAAGAACTGTAAAAAGATTTTAGGACGCTGCGGATATGCCTGATACGGAAGTTGTATGGAAAATAGGATTCATCTCCCACGTAGGCAATGGCTTCCTTATATTGCAGCGGATTTTCCTCAAATGTTTTTCCATTGATTCTGACAGTTCCCTTTGAAAATTTGCAGATGTGATTGATTAACTGAATCGTCGTCGTCTTTCCCGCGCCGTTTTGTCCGACATATCCCATAATATAACCTGCCGGAAGACTGAAACTGATATCTTTCAATGAAAAACCTTTGTATTCTTTGCATAAATTTTCAATTTCTAAAACATTCATATTATTCTGCTCCTATCGGGCGTTCTGCCTGTTGTGCCGTCCTCATTATCCGGCGGCATTCCGCCATAAAACCATTCCGGAAATAAAATCCTCTCCTTAAACCTCCGACTCCCAGAAGGCGTCTATGATTTTTTTCAATTCTGCTTTCGTCATGCCAATCTGACCGGCGGTTTTTACTGCGCTTTCAATCTCCTGTTCAACGCGGGCAAGATACTGCTCCCGCAGAACTTTGTTGTTCTTCGGCAGTACAACGCTTCCCTTTCCCTGCATTGTTGCGATAAACCCTTCCGCCTCTAAATCATTGTAAGCGCGGGTCGTTGTAATAACGCTGACTCCGGTTTCCTTTGCAAGGTTTCTGATAGACGGCATAACGCTTCCCTCCGGAATAGTTCCGTTTAAAATCTGTTCTTTCATCTGCTCCCGAATCTGCGCATAAATCGGAAGTTCTGATTGGTTTGAAATAATAATTTTCAAGGATTGCTCTCCCTTTCTCCAATATGCAGAAAGCTCTCTCCTGTCTGTGGAGCATCTTTTCCGCATATTTAATATAGTATATACTATATATATTACATTATACACAGTATATACAGTATGTCAATCATATTTTTTGAACTTTATGTCTGTCGCAATTCGTACAAAACAAGTTTTTATCCAATCAAAAAGAGACTCTCTTTTTGAAAGTCTCTATAATACAGTGTCGTTTCCCACCGCTTGCCAATCCGGCATCAAACTTTTATTGATGTTCAGTAAAAGTCTCGGCAAAGACGGATTGAAAAGCCTCTATATTTTCTTTTACATTTCCATTGTATACTGCAGAGCCCGCCACTACGACGTCGGCTCCCGCTTCCAGCGGCGTCTTTACATTAGACAGGTTTACCCCGCCGTCCACTTCAATCAGGGTTTTCAAATGATACTCCTGCACGATCGCATTGACCACTTCTATTTTTTCCGTACATTCATCAATGTAGGACTGTCCGCCAAATCCCGGATGCACCGTCATAATCAGAATCATTTCTACAGAATTGATATAAGGTACCAAATCCTCCACAGGGGTTTCCGGATTACACGCTAATCCTGCATCCAGTCCCTCTGCATGAATTGCATCAATCGTTTTCTGGACGTCTTCGCACGCTTCCACATGAACCGTCAGCATATCTGCTCCCGCTTTTTTAAATTCCCTGATATAGCGAATCGGCTCTTCAATCATCAGGTGTACGTCAAAATATTTATCGGTATGTTTTCTTGCATCGCGGACGACCGGTATTCCCATAGAAATATTTGGCACGAACATCCCGTCCATAACATCGACATGAATCCAGTCGCAGCCCGCCTCATCTATTTTCTGAATTTCTTTTCCCAGATTTGCAAAATCCGCTGACAAAATGGACGGCGCTAACTTAATCATAATGTTTCTCCTTCTCCTTTAACTCCTCATACATCATTTTATAATTTTGGTATCTGCTCTGATGAATTTTTCCAGTCTGCAATGCTTTTTTTATCTGACAGTCAGGTTCATTGATATGAGCGCATCCTGAAAATCTGCACTGACCGAGATATGGGAAAAATTCAGGAAAACAATCTTCTAAAGTTTCTTTTATCATTCCGGGTACATATAGCGAGCTAAATCCGGGAGTGTCAAATACGTATGTATTTTCCCCCAAGCAAAAAATTTCCGAATGTCTCGTCGTATGTTTTCCACGCCCAATTTTCTCGCTGATTTGTCCGGTTTCCATCGAATAGTTTTTTGTCAATGCATTGAGCATAGAAGATTTTCCGACGCCGGAAGGCCCGGCAAGAACAGTACTTTTCCCCTCCAATTCTTTCTTTATCTGTTCCACTCCAATCTGATTGGTTGTGCTGGTAAAGAAAACCGGATATCCTGCCTGATTGTAAATCTGCTTTAATTCATCCATAAAGGAATCCTCTCCCAAATCCGTTTTATTAAAGCAGATGACGGTTTCAATATTTTGATACTCCATCATCACCAAAAATTTATCTAAAAGATTCATATTTGGGTTCGGCTGCCGCACAGAAAATACAATCAGCGCCTGATCCACATTGGCTACCGCAGGCCTAATCAATTCATTCTCCCTCGGTAATATTTCTACGACATTTCCCGTTTTCTCTTTTTCGTCAATCACCCGGATTTCTACATAATCGCCTACAACAGGCTTAATTTTCTGATTTCGAAAAATTCCTTTCGCCTTACATTCATACACTCCCTGCTCTGCTGTATATACATAATAAAAGCCTGCAATTCCTTTTACAATCCTGCCTTTCATCCGCTTCCTTTCCGTATGATACAAATGCCCACCCAAGTCGGGTGGGCATATTTGTTTATTTTAGTTTTACATTCGTTTGAAATGCTTCTACACCATTTACATAAATATACAAAGTCGCATTTCCTTTTTCACTGCCGGTCAGATGCATTGTGTAATCACCATCCCAGTCTTCCACATTTACATACGCCTCGTCAATTTCAATTGGCTCACCATTTAAGACTGCGGTTACTGTACCGGAAGTGATTGGATTTCCATTCTCATCCAACAAATCCTCCAGCGCCACGGTATAGTCTGCCGTATACTGTTTTTCTTCATTTTCAGATCCATCGCTGATTACCAGTGCAATACTGATTCCATATGGAGCTGCGCCCGGCTGGATGCTTTGTCTGATGACGCAGTCCTTTTTCACGTCCTCGCTATGAATCCGCTTCACGGAACCGGTATTATATCCGGCTGATGAAATTGCATCCTGCGCTTTGGCCTGTGTTTTTCCAACGACATTTGGAACTGTACCGACAGAAAGCTGTCCTGTGGACTGTTTTCCGCGGCTCACTGTCAATTGAATGACCTCGCCTTTGGTCACTTCCGCTTTTTCATTCGGCGAATAGGAAATGACCGTATCAATTTCTTCTGGACTGAATTCGTAAGTGACTTCGTATTCAAATCCCTGTGCTTCTAACTGGCTGATTGCTTCGCTGATTTTCTCACCTTCCAGTCCGCTTGGCACCCGGACTTTCTGACTGCCATAACTTGCCACTAAGTGAACAGTTGTAGAACCGGTATCAACGACTGTTCCCGGCGCAACATCCTGGCTGATAATCTGCCCCTGCTTATACTCATCGCTATATTCCCATCCTGTGACATCACATCCAAGGAAATTTTCATTGAGTCTGGTTTCCGCATCCTGTTGGCTTAATCCCACAACGGACGGCACTTTCGCTTTTCCCTCCGGC
>CANQMA010000005.1 GCA_947624875.1 uncultured Lachnospiraceae bacterium | reverse complement strand
AAACAACAAAAGCTCAGAAACGCTTTATTTAAGCCATTTCTGAGCTTTATACTCTTCATTAACTGTCAAAGACAGGAGTATAACACGAACCCTCGTTCAATTCAATGGATAAAATAAGTTTTTTCTTAGATTTTATCATTATTAACAATTTTTAAATTATTTCCTGTACAAATTTCCTAAAATTTTTAATTTGCGCTTCATTAACACATCAACATTTTCCATTGATTTTCCACAATGCTTCTAATATAATAGGGTGCAGATAAATTTTCGGATAGGCAGATATCTGATACCCGGAAACTCAGGAGGTTTTTATGCGTCTGATTATCATCCTTTTACTGCTGCCCCCATACTTTATTATTTCTTTGCCGGTGATGCTCTGCGTCCTGATTGTCAGAAAGTTCAATCCGCATGCGGGCGACATGATTGTTTTAAGGTTTGTCCAGTTTGCTTTAAAAGCAGTAACAATCATTTCCGGAAGCAAGGTGACGGTCAACGGTCTTGAAAATATTCCAAAAGACGAGGCAGTTTTATTTGTGGGAAACCACACCAGTATTTTTGATATTATTGTCACTTATCCCCTGATGAAACGTCCTGCCGGATTTGTTTCCAAAAAGGAGTTTCGGAAAATCCCGATTTTCAGCTGGCTGATGCTGCTGCTGCACTGCCTGTTTCTCGACCGCAGCGATCCGCGTTCCGGACTTAAAATGGTGCTTAGCGCGGCAGAGCTGATTCAGGGCGGCACGTCGATTGTCATTTTCCCTGAAGGCACCCGCTCTGTGGACGGAAAACTGATGAAGTTTAAGGACGGCGCTTTTAAAATTGCCGAAAAATCCAAATGTCCGATTGTGCCGATGGGAATTACCGGAACACCCGAAATTTTTGAACGCCATATGCCATGGCTGAAGCCTTCCAAGGTAACCGTAAATTTTGGAGAACCAATTGAGACAAAAAACCTTTCCCGTCAGGAAATGAAGCAGATTTCAGGGATTGTACACCAGGAGGTTGCAAAACTTTCCGGTCAGGCATAAAGGTTTTCATTGAAAATAGATTGATGAGATGATAGAATATCACAAGATGATATTCGATGGAGGTACACAATGATACAGACACCTATTTTTGCATTTTCTACTTTTGCATGGGTTCTTACCATAATATTGCTGGTACTGCTTATCGTAGTTGCCGTTTTATATTTTGTTGGAAAAAAGGCTGAAAAGAAACAGGCAGAACAACAGAAGACCATGGCGGAAAATGCGCAGACGATTAGTTTATACGTGATTGACAAGAAGAAAATGAAATTAAAGGAAGCCGGTCTCCCAAGCGTTGTCATGGAGCAGGCTCCAAGGCTGGCAAAACAGGCAAAACTGCCGATTGTCAAAGTGAAGGCAGGTCCCCGCGTCATGAATCTGATTGCAGACGCAAAAGTTTATGACACGATTCTTCCGAAGCAGGAAATCAAGGCGTCGGTCAGCGGACTGTACATCACTTCCTTTAAGCGGATTCGCGGACCGGTTTATGAACCGCCGAAGAAAAAGAAATTGTTTGGCAGAAAGAAATAACCGGCAAAAAAGAAGCAGAAAAAATTCTGCTTCTTTTTTTATCCCTGAATATCAATTTCAATCCGGCTGTCTGAGACTTTGGTATTGTCCGCATAGAGCTCATAATCAATTTTTAAATTGATCGTCTCCTCAAGTTTTTTCAATGCAATGTCTTTCGTCCAGACTTCGAGCAGCATATCTCCATAAGGCGTACTGTAAAGAGACTGATTATTTTCTCCTTTTTTAAATACCAGTTTCCCATTGATTAGTCCGTTACGCACCAGTTCTACGCGGTTGTCGGTAAACTTGAGCGTGTTTTTGGTTTTGGCGCCGCTTTCTCCCTCAAAATCATCATAGAGCAGATAATGCTTTTCATTTTTTTCATAATATTTTCCCCGCGCCATCATTTCCACACTGTCGCTTGATTCATCCAGAGACTGCAGCCCGGAAATTTTTATCAGAACATTATTGTTCATAATTTGCTCCTCATTCGTTTTCTTAGTAGGATTCTATTTGAATCTGTTCAATCAATTCAATCTGAAACGGCATAATGGAATTTGCAAAATCCTTAAATTTTTCTTCTGCGTCACTCACATAAAATGCATGTTCCACTTTACCTCCATCCTCTGCGCAAATTTGTTTCTGCTGCAGCAGACGCCCTAATTCCAGCGCAGTCTCGTAGGCAGGATTGACCAAATGAACTCCAGAGCCCATGATTTTCGCCACCGTGCCGCGGAGCAGCGGGTAATGTGTACAACCCAAAATCAGGCTGTCAATGTTTTCGTCCTGTAAATCTTTTAAATATCTCGCTGCAATTTCATCGGTTACGGGATCATGCAGCATCCCCTCCTCTACGAGCGGACAGAATAGAGGACACGCCTTTCCGACCACTTCAATCGTCGGGTCAATACTCTGAATATATTCCGTGTAAAGCGCGCTTCGAATGGTGCCTTCCGTTCCAATCACGCCGATCCGTTTGTTTTTTGTCGTTTCAACCGCCGTTTTTGCTCCCGGCTTTACCACGCCGATAACCGGAATCTCCAGTTCTTTTTCTATTGTGTCGAGTGCAAATGCGCTGGCCGTGTTGCAGGCGATTACAATTGCCTTGACATTTTTTGTCCTTAAAAAATGAATAATCTGCCGGGAATATCGTATGATGGTATCCCTGGATTTACTTCCATAAGGAACTCTTGCCGTGTCTCCAAAATATACCACACTCTCGTTTGGAAGCTGTCTGATAATCTCTCTTGCCACGGTCAATCCGCCAACGCCGGAATCAAATACGCCGATGGGTGCGTTACATTCTTTCATGAAAATCTCCATTCCACTGCTGCCGCAGTCCGTACAAATACGATAAAACCAAAGAGTTCTCATCCTGTATCGAATCTTCGACTATTTTAACTGCTCATCAGGAATAATTCAATACTTTTGACAAAATTGTATGTTGATGAATAAGTCAGAAAATTTCTGTCAATACTCCATATGTCTGTGATGAACAGAAAATCGAAAAGAGTATGGAGGTTATATGAAAAAAATTCGCGTGTTTGTTTTTATTATTGTTTTCTGGTGGAGTCTGTTTTGTCCACCGCTTGGATTTCCTGAGGATTCCATGAAAATGGAACCTTCCGCTCAGGAAACTGTCCCAAATACACCTTCCCAAGAGCCAGAGGTTCATTTTGAACTGAAATATCTGAAGTTTTTAAATTTCCTGTTCGAATGAAACCCCTGTGTTGACAAATTCTGTCAAATACAACTGCTGAGTCATCTTTGTGCGCTTTAAGGTCTCCATGGCGCGCTGTGCCAGATCCGGTTTATCAAAAACAGCAAAAACAGTCGGTCCGCTGCCACTCATAATGGCATTGAGCGCCCCCTCCTGCAAAAGCGTTTGTTTTATCTCATCAATTACGGGATACTCAGGAACCGTCACATCTTCCATGACATTGTATAACAGGGCGGACAGTTTTTTTAAATTTCCCTCACGAATTGCCCTAATCATCCCCTCGGTGTCCGGTCTTTTCACAATTTCCAGCGGCCTGATATGACCATATACATAAGCGGTAGACACAGAGACCGGCGGTTTTGCAATGATAATATGCGCCTGCGGAGGTGCCGGCAGCGGCGTTAATTTTTCTCCGATTCCCTCCGCAAGAGCAGTTCCTCCGAGAATACAGTAAGGGACGTCCGCACCCAGTCTTACGCCCCGTTCCATCAGCTGTTCCACAGAAAGTCCGAGCGCAAACAACTGATTGATTCCCTGAAGCGTCGCTGCGCAGTCCGCGCTTCCGCCCGCCATGCCTCCAGCGATTGGAATCCGTTTGGTGATGTGGATTGTCACGCCCTCATGAATCTGAAACTCGTCAAAAAGAAGCGCTGCAGCCTCATACGCCAGATTCCCTTTTTCGTTATTTAAAACAGTCGTGTCCGTTTCCACCCGGATCCGGTCTGTCTGCCCGTTTTTTTCTATTACGATATCATCATGGACGCCGACGTTCTGCATGATCATTTTCAAGTCATGATATCCGTCCGCTCTTTTTCTTAATACATCCAATCCTAAATTAATTTTTCCGTAGGCTCTCAGTTTGATTTCTGTCATTGTGTATCCTCCTCCCGCAACGGGGATTTCTGCATTTGGGTTTTCTTTTATCCATAGTATAAATTTTTTTCTCTTTACTGGCAAGATTTTACAATCAGTAATTTATCCCCTTTTCTGATATGGTTTTCTTTCAACTCATTGATCCGCATAATTTCATCAATGGTCGTGTGGTTTTTCTTTGCCAGCTGCCACAGAGTATCTCCGGATTGTACAATATATCCCCGGACCAGGGGAATCCGGCTTAACTCTTCCATGTCCTGCGGTTCCTCTCCAATCTCTGTGATAAAGTTTCCTTTTTCTGCACGAAATGCGAGAACTTCCATGGCAATGACCGCCTTGATTTCCACCTGACTTGTATTGACCATATTGGCAGACACTTCCTCAGTGCGCCAGTCGATATAGTATTTATCCTGCGAAGAAATGTTTTCTGCATCAATCTTATGTTCAAAGGAAACTTCCTGATTTTTTGACTGTATCGGATTTTTGTCATCAGACGAAATATAAATAATCTGTGCATTCAGTTTCCCCATGATTTTTACACAGTTGTCGCCTGCAATGATATTTTCTATTTTCAGATGGGCGTTTCCATTGCAAAGCTGCAGGATATGTCCGTTCTCCGGCTCCACCTCAATCTTAATAGTATTTTTTGTTCTCGCCTGATTTTTTACCAAAAGACGATTATAAGATTTCTCCTCGATTTTTGGAATCAGTTTCCGGTCGTTGGCATAAACGTCCTCGATGGTTTCTATTTCACTCTCTTCATAGAGTTTGATATTCAGTCTTAACAGGGCGGAAAGTTCCACGCTTTTTGTTTCATAATTCTGGTCTGCTGCCGGCATCAGATTTACGGTATGTAATTTTGCATCCACATAACTAATTTGTCCTTCTCCCGCTTCTTCCATTTCAATTACACCGGAAAAGCCGACCGTTGTCTCAATCCACTGCTCCGGCGAATTTTCCACATCCGCGATATAAATCATAAACACACTCAGTGTTCCCTGTATTTCAATCTGACGTTCCAATACTCTGGTATTGATATTCTTAATGCGCACATCTTTCCAGACAATTTTGTCAATGGCCGGTTTCCCCGCAGGCACTGCAATCTGCTCACTGACCCGGAACGTCTCAGTTTTGTCATCCACTGCCAAAAGTGTGTCAATGCTCTTTCCCAGAACCATGACGCCATCCTGTGCTATCGCTTTCGCGCATTCCAAATCTTCTATCTGCTCAATGGTGATATATGCCATGACCTGAATTTTGTAAATATAGTTTCTTGGATTGACGAGCTGAACTGATGCAGAAATGACCTCCAGCCGCACTGTTCCATCCGCTTCTTCAATATCAGGGACTTTAATCATCTCCTGAAAACCGCTTTCTCCTTCTAATCCGTACGCCATTTCAGAATCGTCAGAATAATAAAGAATCTGATAGGAAAAAGTTCCATCAATGATGACCTGACTGTTTCGGATACTGACATTGTCGGCAATCACCCGCTCCTGTTTACTGATAATCTGTTTTATTTCCGGATGCGCCTCATTTACCATCGCTTCATGGTTTACATAAAAAGTTGTCACCAGGTTCTTTTTTATGACATTCATATGAATATTATTTTTTATGAGTTCCATACTACCCCTCCAAGACATTTTCTCATACTGAATTTTATGCACGGCGGCGCGTTCTTATTCCGATTCGCTAAAAACTATATTTTTGTCTGTTGCTTCTATTTTAATAACAATATAAGGGTAGGAAGCATTGGAAGAAGTGCGGTATTCTTTCGGCCCCGAAAATTCTGTTTTTACATAAACCGCATTGGAGCTTTCATATAATTCCTTTACTGTGACGCGGTATCCCTCATAGTTTTTCTTTCCATACCCAATAATGATATAGGTGTACTCATGGTCGGTAAAGGTCACTTTAAACGGTGCGGTTTTTTTCTCCTCCACAATTTTTTTCACTTCCTCTGTCATTTCCAATTCTGACACAACCGTAAAGTCCACATCCCGCAGTTTTTTACTACTCACTTTTTCTGCCGAGCATCCGGCCAGCAGGAACGTCAGTACCAGAAAGAGCCCCAATCCTTTCCACTGTTTTTTTCGCATAAAAAAAGCACCATAATATATTTTATTATTAAAATATATTATGGTGTTTGATCTTTTTATACCTGATTTCCTGAATTTGCTGTCAATGTTTTTCTTAGTTCATCATCTCATGAACAAGATCAACCATGGACTGTCCAAGACTTTGCAGTTTTTCTTCTGCATCCGTAAAGTTGACGCCTTTGACGCCATAATAAAATTTGAGTTTCGGCTCTGTTCCGGATGGTCTGACGCATACCCACGCGTCATCCTGTAAATCATAATAAAGTACATTGGACGTAGGAAGTCCCGTCGGCGTCACTTTACCGGTCGCCATATCCGTGATGGTATCTTCCCGGTAATCTCTTGCAGAAAGAACCTGATATCCTCCGATTTCTTTTGGAATATTGTCACGCAGCCGGTCAATCGTAGCAACAATTTTTTCGATACCTTCTTTCCCCTTGAGTTCGATTGATTGAATGCCATCCTGCCAATATCCATATTTTTCGTACATCGCAATCATCTGATCCCAGAGGGACATTCCCTTTGTCTTGTAGTATGCCGCGGCTTCGCACAGCGCCATCGTTGCTACAATCGCATCTTTATCTCTGGCATGCGTTCCAATCAGACATCCATAACTTTCCTCAAAACCGAAGCAGTAATGTCCCTTTCCGGTCTGTTCCATATTTAAGATATGCTGTCCGATATATTTAAATCCGGTCAGGCACTCAATCAGTTCTACTCCGTATGCCTTTGCAATATCATTGACCAGATTGGTCGTTACAATCGTCTTAATCAGTACTCCGTCTTCCGGCAGGGTGCCCTGCTCTTTCATCATGCTTAATTCATATTCTGCCAGCAGTGAACCAGACATATTTCCGGTCAGTGCATGATAAGTACCCGGCTTTTCTCCCTTGACATAAACGCCCAGTCTGTCTGCATCCGGATCTGTGGCAAGCAGTAAGTCTGCATCGACTTCATTTCCCAGTTTTACCGCCAGTTCAAATGCTTTTGGCGTCTCCGGATTTGGATAACCGACTGTCGGGAAATCTCCGTCCGGAAGTTCCTGTTCCTTTACCACATGGACATTTTCAAATCCGAGTTCCTTTAAAATCCTTCTGGCAGGAATATTTCCCGTGCCGTGAAGCGGCGTATATACAATCGTGAGATCCTTTTGCGCCTTTAAAATCGCATCCTGGTTTTTCACCTGTGATTTCAGCGCTGCAATATATTGGTCATCAACATCGGCACCAATTGAAATATAAAGCCCTTCTGCGACTGCCTGCTCCTTTTCCATGGTTTTTGCGGCAGTGATGTCGGTCACTTTTACAGAGGCCATAATATTGACATCATGTGGCGGCGTAATCTGTGCGCCATCTTCCCAATAAACTTTGTATCCGTTATATTCAGCAGGATTGTGGCTTGCAGTGATGTTAATTCCCGCAATACAATTGAGCGTTCTGACTGCAAACGAAAGTTCCGGCGTCGGACGGAGCGCGTCAAAAACGTACGCTTTAATCCCATTGGCATTCAGGCAAAGCGCTGCCGCATCTGCAAATTCCGGCGACATCCTTCTGGAATCATAGGAAATCGCAACGCCTCTCTGCTGGCCGTTCATCTTTATAATATAATCTGCCAGTCCCTGCGTTGCCTTTCTGACTGTATAAAAATTCATCCGGTTGGTACCCGCGCCAATCACGCCTCGCAGCCCTGCAGTACCAAATTCCAATTCCTTATAAAATCTGTCTTCAATCTCTTTTTCGTTTCCTTCCAGAGATTTCAGTTCCTCTTTCGTCTGAACATCAAAATATGGATTTGTCAGCCATTCCTGATAAAGTTCTTTGTAACTCATCTCTTCCTCCTGAATCATCATTTTCCTCGCAGATAAAAACAGTTTTTTATAAACAACAATTTGAAACTATATTTTAGCATATTATCATTGAAACCTCTAGTCCTTTTATAATAAAAATGTTTTTATCTCTTTCTTTCAGAAATTCGTTCTTTTTTCTGTTTTTACAGGGTTGCGATGAATTTCCAGCGTAGTTTTTCCTGATTTTGAAACGCTCTCAGTTTTTCTTCGTTTTTATCAGAATACCATGCCTTATTCGAATTGTAGTAGTAGTTTATGATTTTCCAGAATTTTTCGGGATAAGATAACAGATTTTTTAAGAGGATCATGTCTCTTTTCTCCAACGTATTCGTTTCCTGATACTCTTTGAGAACATTGTGTCCGATCCGGATTTCCCAGTCGTTTTTTTCGAGCACCTTTCTCAAATAATCATATAAATCATGGATTTTCGGCGCATAATTCACTTTTGTCAGATTTAAAAGCACCGGATTTTCCTGATAAAATCCGATGGAATGTTGATTGAAATTTCCGATACATAATTGTTTTTTCTCACACGCTGTGCTGTAACACTCGGAATACTCCGACGTTTTTAACTGCAAAAATGCATCCACTGCCTGCTCGTAATATTCCACAATCATTCCCTGCAGATACTGTTCAAAGATATTTTTGTTTTTTCTTTTCTGAATATAGTTTCTGATATTTACAATTTCTTTATTGTGTTTTTCAAATGCCTTTAACATGTTTTTCCCCTGATGGAATCCTTTTGTCTCCCTGAACACATCTTCCACCGCCGGATTCATTTGATGAAACTTTGCCAGCACTCCCGTTGCGCTTTTGATATGCTGCTCGTTTTTTATATTGCATTCTTCTAAATCATAAAATCTTTTTAAATAATAACCGAATCCGTCTTCCCCGACAGAGATAAACCTGCCCTCCTTGTTTGAAATCAGTTCTTCTGTCAATATTCCATGCTGGTATAAGAATTTCTGCAGCGCAGAAATGGTTTTCAGTTTTTCTTCGCTGTCATCATATTCCTGCAACAGATATTTTTTGTTTGATGTGATACATCCGTAGTTTCCTCTTAATTTAAAAACATCCTCCCTGCCCAAATCATACTGTTCAAAAACACTGACTGCTTTTTCGTTCATACATTCCACCCACTTCACGCTCGCTTTTCCGTATTCTAGCCTATGAAAAAACAGCCGTATTTATTCTTCTGATTTTTTAGGCACCCGCCGATACAAACAAAAAGGACGCCCTGCAATTTATGGACGCCCCTTTGCTGTAATCATCTTTTCAGCCTCTTTTTGTAATATTTCCTTTTTGTTTTTGTCCGGATCTTTCAAAACCAGTTCCAATAATTCCTCTAAAACCTCACCGATTTTTTCTCCCGTAGGGCATCCGAGCGCTATCAGATCTTTTCCGGAAATATTCATCTCCTTTACAGAGGTGCAGATGTGATTTTGCAAAATCTCTTCAAACTGTCTGCACACATAGAGATAATCGTCAAATCCTTTTTCCTTCCCATAGTCGCTTTTTCCCTGAAAATCAGCATATGCCAGCATTAAATACTGCGCGTAAATGTCTTTTCCAATTTTGTGGACGCTGCGTCTTACCGCTTCCGGCGTCGCGCCAAGCGGCGTCTGTGCAGGGCGGTCGTCATGGCAGTCAATCAGCCGGGCAACGGTTTTGATTGTTTTATTGTCAATACGGAGCCGCCGCATAATCTCCGGCGCTTTCCTGCTTCCTAAATGCGCATGGCCGTGAAAATGTTCCCGGCCGTCTTTGACCGTTCTGCTTTCCGGTTTTGCCACGTCATGAAGCAGCGCGGCCCAGCGCATCACACGGTCTGCAGGTACATTTCTGACAACTTCTATCGTATGCCTCCCGACGTCATATTGGTGATATGGTGTGCGCTGCGTACATTCCATCATCCGGTCAAACTCCGGAAGCACTACGTTTGTAATTCCCATCTCATAAGCGTCCACCAGCTTTTCCGGATGGTCTGACAATAACAGTTTCTCGAGTTCGGTGCGAATCCGTTCCGCGCTGATTTTTTTTAGCATCGGCGCCAGAGAGACGATTGCCTCTTTGGTCGGCTCTGCGATTTCAAATCCGAGCTGCGCTGAAAACCGCACGGCACGCAGAATCCGAAGCGCATCCTCACAAAACCGTTCTTTGGCGTCTCCAACACAGGTAATCCGTTTTCTCTCAAGGTCGCCCATGCCATCAAATGCATCAATCAATCCGACAGACGGATTGTACGCCATTGCATTCACGGTAAAGTCCCGCCGCTTTAAATCTTCAATTAAATCCGTCGTGTACTGCACCTGGTCCGGATGTCTGCCATCGGTATATTTTCCATCAATCCGGTATGTTGTCACCTCATAGCCCTCTCCACCAATCCGCACTGTCACGGTACCATGCTGCAGTCCCGTGTCAATCGTCTTGTGAAAAATCTTTTTTACCTGCTGTGGCAGTGCGGAGGTTGTAATGTCCCAGTCTCCCGGCGTGCGCCCAAGAATCGTATCCCGCACACAGCCCCCGACTGCAAACGCCTCATATCCCCGGCTTTCCAGAATTTTTAAAATTGTCGCGACATTTTTCGGTATTTCTATTTGAAATGATGGATCTCCCTGATACGCGTTCATTGATTCCTCCAGCGTGTCATTCATGATTTTTAACGCTTCTTTCAAGTCTTCTTCTTTCACATCAGAATAATTGATAATCAGCTGATGTTGAAACTGTTCCTGGTTATGATAACAGTATTCTGCCACAGTTGAAATATTGATATGCTTTTTTTTCAGCATTTCCACATATTTTTCATCGTCAATGTCCCGATTGATCTTCAAGATAAAATGGAGCCCTGCATTGGCTTCTTCGACTGTCACCTTATCATAAAACGGCGAATGCTGAATTGCCGAGAGAATATGGCCACGATACTCGCGGTAATAATTTCTCATCCGGTTAATATGCCGTTCAAAGTATCCCTGCAGAATAAAATTCGCGAGCGTATACTGTTCAAATCCGGAAACCGTTCCGGAATAAAATCCAAACTGTTCGTGGAATTTTTTCATCAGCGCTTCGGGCAGAATCATATAGGCAATCCGAATGGATGGCGCCAGCGTTTTAGAGAATGTGTTCATATAAATGACCTGCGATTCATCCATTCCCACCATCGCCTGTATCGGTCTGCCCTGAAAACGGAACTCGCTGTCATAGTCGTCCTCAATAATATAAGTATCGTTCTCCTTCGCCCACTGGAGCAGTTTATAACGTCTTGCAGCCGGCATCACACAGCCGGTAGGAAAGTGATGCGATGGTGAAATGTGCACGGCAGAGACATTGGCGCCCTCCAAATCCTCAACAACAAGCCCATTTGCATCGACATTGATATGAAGGCACTTGATTCCATGACTCTCGTAGATTTTTCCCACTTTTTTATGTCCCGGATCCTCAATGGCAATCATGGAACTGTGTCCCAACAGCTGCACAATCAGGCTGTACAGATATTCTGTCCCCGCACCGATGACAATATGATTTGGATTGACATTCATTCCGCGGTATTTTTCCAAATGCATTGCAATCGCCTGGCGAAGCGGCGCCACTCCGTCGGGCTGTGGACTTTCCAAAAAGGTTGTCTCACGGTCCAGCAGGGTCTTCCGCATCACTTTCGTCCATGTGGAAAACGGAAAACCGTCATAGAGAATATGATTGGATTTAAAGTCTACCAGCCATTGCGTGGATTCCTCTTGTTCCACCCTGACCCGCTTTGGCGCTGTTTTCATATATTTTCCGCCAAGGTCGCCTGCAAAAAAGCCCTTTTTTTCCTGAGAATAAATATAGCCCTCTGTGACCAGCTGCCCGTAGGCATTTTCCACAGTAATTACGCTGATTCCATGACTCTTTGCCATCTCCCTTTTCGAAGGCAGTTTCTCTCCCGGCTTAATTTTTCCAGTCAGGATATCGTTTTTTATACAGTTGTAGAGATACTCATAAATCGGGTGATTTCCACGATTTTCCAATGGATAAAGCATATGTTTCTGACCTTACTTTTTTTTATAAAAATGATACTATAAATCATACCACATTCCATATATAATGCAAAGAAGAAAATCAAAACCTGATTATTTTGTGAAAGGAGAAATCTGCCGCCGCAACGGATATGATGCGGGGCAGTATGCCAGAAAAAATGAAAAGAATTGTAACGATTCAAGATATCTCATGTATCGGAAAATGTTCCTTAACCGCTGCTTTGCCGATTATTTCCGCTGCCGGTGTTGAAACTGCCATTGTGCCGACTGCGGTACTTTCAACCCATACGCAGTTTCAAAATTTTACTTTTCGGGACTTGACCGACGATATGGAACCAATCAGAAAACATTGGGAAAAAGAAAACTTTCAATTTGATGCGATTTATACCGGCTATCTCGGTTCCATACGTCAGATTGACCTTGTGAAAGATTATTTTCAGACCTTTCAAACGGAGAAAACACAAATTGTCGTGGACCCTGCAATGGCGGACAACGGGAAACTTTACACCGGATTCGATACGCATTTTGCAAAGAAAATGGGTAGTCTCTGCAGTCAGGCGGACATTATTCTGCCAAACATTTCTGAGGCGTGTCTGATGCTCGGTGTCCCATACCCTGGAGAGGATGCTTCGGAAGATGTTGTAAAAGAACTGCTTTTAAAACTTGCCGGGCTCGGTTCTAAAATCGCGGTCATTACCGGTGTCTCTTTTGCAGACGGCTCTCTGGGATTTCTCGGATACGACACGCAGACAAAACAGTTTTTCAGTTACGGAACGAAAAAAATCCCTTACAAATCTCATGGAACCGGCGATGTTTTCGCCAGCGCTTTCACCGGCGCGCTGGTCAATGATTTCTCTATTTTTGACGCTTTAAAAATTGCCGCAGATTTTACCTGCGCCTGTATTCAACACACTTATGAAGATCCCCATCGCGTCAATTACGCAGTCAATTTTGAAGCGGAAATTCCTTATTTGTTAAAACGAATTGGAAAATCTGCCCGCTGACATCAAAAATGAGGGTGTCCTAAAGGTATGACTTTTCAAGTGTCATATCTGAAGGATACCCTCTTTTTCAGAATCAATCTGATTTTATTGGTTATATTCTGCCAATACTTCTTTTTTATCCGTCTTTTCCCATGGCAGGTCAAGGTCCGTTCTTCCAAAATGTCCGTAAGCCGCCGTCTGACGGTAAATTGGTCTGCGCAAATCAAGCATTTTGATAATGCCTGCCGGACGAAGGTCAAAATGTTTTCTGATAATGTCCACTAACTTCTCATCACTTACTTTCCCGGTGCCAAAAGTATCTACCATAATGGAGGTTGGCTGCGCCACACCAATCGCATACGATAACTGGATTTCACATTTATCCGCAAGCCCTGCTGCAACAATATTTTTTGCCACATATCTTGCCGCATAGGCTGCTGAACGGTCTACCTTGGTGCAGTCTTTTCCGGAGAAGGCGCCGCCGCCATGTCTCGCATAACCACCGTAAGTGTCCACAATAATTTTTCGCCCGGTCAGTCCGGAATCTCCCTGCGGCCCTCCAATCACAAAACGCCCTGTCGGATTAATGAAATATTTGGTGTTTTCATCTGTCATTGTCTGCGGAATAACTGCTTCAATGACCTCGCGGCGAATGTCTTCATGAATCTGTTCCTGTGTAATTTCCGGATTATGCTGGGTGGAGATTACAACCGCGTCAACTCTGGACGGCTTACCGTTTTCGTCATACTCTACCGTCACCTGACTTTTTCCGTCCGGACGGAGATAGGAAAGTGTTCCGTTTTTGCGCACTTGTGTGAGTCTTTTCGTCAGTTTGTGTGCCAGAGCAATCGGGTACGGCATCAGTTCCTCTGTTTCATTGGTCGCATAGCCAAACATCATGCCCTGATCCCCGGCGCCGATAGCTTCAATCTCCTCTTCCATGGAATGTTCCTTTGCCTCTAACGCCTGATCGACACCCATGGCAATGTCTGCAGACTGTTCGTCAAGCGCCGTAATAACGCCGCAGGTGTCACAGTCAAATCCATACTTTGCCCGGTCATATCCAATTTCCCGTATCGTATCCCGAACAACTTTCTGGATATCTACATATCCCTTGGTACTAATTTCTCCCATGATCAAAACCAGTCCGGTCGTGATTGCCGTCTCGCATGCCACCCGGCTGTCCGGATCCTGCCGCATCAGTTCATCTAATATCGCATCTGAAATCTGATCGCACATTTTGTCCGGATGTCCCTCCGTCACTGATTCTGATGTAAACAATCTCTTTTCCACAACAAACTCCTTTCGCAGTTCAATATATTTTTCAAAATTGTGTCCGTTACGCTGCAAAGAAAAAGTCCACATGAATATGCGGACTTCATTTCAAACGTATTCAGTCCTCTTATTGTTCGATTGACTCGCTCAGGCCGGCACCTTCCTGACATCTGTCGGGGTTGCCGTGGCTTCATCGGTCCTTATACCTCCACCACTCTGAATAAGAGTTACCACTAACTTACTATGATTTTATATGATTGTCAATAGATTCCTTTTTTACTTTTCATTCCGGAACTGTACCGGTGTCATGCCGTATTTCTTTTTAAACAGTCTGGAAAAATGTTCTACATTTTGATATCCCACAGCGGCAGAAATTGCATCAACCGTCATAGCGCTGCTCTTTAACAGAGACCTTGCCTTTTTCATGCGGACATTCTTTAACAAATCCCCAAACGTTTTTCCGGATTTGTCTTTAATATACTTGGACAGATACGGTTTGGACAGATGAAATACATCAGACAATTCCTCTAAAGTGACCGTAAGATAATTCGTGTGAATGTAGTTTTTAATTTCTGTCAGGCGTTCATCCTGACTTCCCTGTCTGCCAACAGATTTCAGATATTGATTGACCGCAACAGTCAACGCCTGAATCGATGATTTGATAATGTCCGCGTCAATGCCGGTGCCCCAGAACATCACGCCATTACAACTGATGCCCACATAAGAAACCGCTTTTGATGAGGAACCTTTTGAGAGAGAATGTTCCTCATAGACGGAAAGTTCATAACTGATGTCAAAGAACTGCTTAAACGCATTGCTGACTGCGTCCAGACGACCATTTCCGGTACTTTTGACCACACGAACAATGTCTGTCTGCGCAATCGTTACTTCCGCCACAATTCCGTCTTTCTGTACAAAGTGCGCTTCCGGTACGGAAAATACAGAGTTATCATTGATATATTTATCCTCAAAAATCCGGTACACCCATTCCGGCGAGAGTTCCTTATGCTCTTTATCGGAAATGTCTTTTACGGTATATCCGACATTTTCGCGCATTTTATCCGGCAGGGAAAGTCCGAAGTTCTGCTTTAAAATGTAACTGATGCCGCCTTTTCCGGACTGGCTGTTAATACGAATGACATCGGAATCATAAGTCCTTCCGACATCAACCGGATCAATCGGAAGATACGGAACTGTCCAGATATCATCGTCACTTTGTTCTCTGCACGCCATACCTTTGGCAATCGCATCCTGATGGGAGCCTGAAAAGGCTGTAAATACCAGGTCTCCTGCGTACGGTTGTCTCGGACTGACCTGCATACGGGTCACACGCTCATAAAGTTCACAGATTTCCGGCATATTGCTAAAATCGAGTTTCGGGTCTACCCCATGGGAAAACATATTCATGGCAAGTGTGACAATATCTACATTTCCGGTACGCTCTCCATTTCCAAACAGGGTTCCCTCGATTCTGTCTGCTCCGGCTAATACGCTGAGTTCTGCGGTTGCAACACCACACCCTCTGTCGTTATGCGGGTGCACGGAAATCGTAACGGCATCCCGATATTTCAGATTTTTATGCATATATTCCACCTGCGTCGCAAAAACATGCGGCATCGCATTTTCCACGGTGGCAGGGATATTGATAATGACTTTATTGTCCGGCTTCGGCTGCCATACATCAAGTACTGCATTACAGACATCAAGCGCATAATCCACTTCTGTTCCCGGAAAACTCTCCGGACTGTACTCAAAGGAAAAATTACCGTCCACTTCGTCTGCAAGCTGTTTTAACAGGATTGCTCCGTCGACAGCAATCTGTTTAATCTCATCCTTTCCCTTTTTAAACACCTGCTCCCGCTGCGCCACAGAGGTAGAATTATAAAGATGTATCACGGCGTGTTTTGCACCCTTGACCGCCTCAAAAGTTTTCTTAATGATATGCTCCCTCGCCTGCGTCAGTACCTGAACCGTCACATCATCAGGAATCATATCCCGCTCAATCAACGCCCTCATAAAATTGTACTCTGTCTCTGACGCTGCCGGAAATCCGACCTCAATTTCTTTGAAGCCGATTTTTACCAGCATCTGGAAAAACTCCAGTTTTTCGTCCAGACTCATCGGTTCAATCAACGCCTGATTTCCATCACGCAAATCAACGCTGCACCAGATTGGCGCCTCGGTAATATACTCTTTTTTTACCCAGTCATACGTTGGAACCGGCGGCATAAAATACTGCCTTTGATACTTTTTGTAATTCATCATAATCGCTCTGCTCTCCTTTATAAAATTGAAAAATCTCTGTGTTTTCAAAAAACACAGAGACGTAAGCTTTACTACGCGGTACCACTCTGATTCATGTCCAAAGACATGCACTCATTGATGTAACCATCAGATCATATAACGGTGAACACCGTCCAAACCTACACAACATTCCCTGTCTTCAGCCGGAAGCTCCAAGAGGAGTTCATTACATCGCCCTGATTGCCTTTCACCTGCCGGCAACTCTCTGTCAGCCGCTCTGTAACTACTGGTTCTCATCATCGCTTTTGTTTTTTAGGATAACTGTACTATAACATATGCAAAAAAATTTGTGTAGTGACAAATTTAATCAGTTTTATTGATTTATTTTAATCTATATAGTTTAAGTTCATCGTTTTCCTCTATTGGCACATAGCGCTCCTTTAGTATATAATCTAACCTATTCTCCTGCTTAGAGGAAGTTACGATGTATTTCGCTTTTCCCGATTGAAAGAAGTTCTCAAGTTCCTGCTGCATTACCTTGCTGTTACTACTCTGCCAATCCTGTAATACACAATACTTAAAACACGGATGAATGTCCGTGGCAATATAAAATGAAGCTTTTACATTATAAGCCAGAACTTTATCCCTGTCTGACTTTGGAATCTTATACTCAATCTCTTTGCTTTCCTTTTCAAACGAAACTGCACCCTGCCCTGTCGCATATCTATTGAGAAGATTTATATTCTGAACCACAATCCTGCACAATACAACGGACAATCCTGCAATTGTTATTACAGTAATGCATCTGCATACCTTTTTACTCTTCAATAATTCAGGAACCAGTCCAGCAGCAATAACAAACAAAGGAATCCATACCTGTAAATAATAGGGATATAACCGGCTGTTTAATTGGGAAACACAGCCAAGGGCGCTGGCAATAACCGCAATAAGGGCAATGCTTTTGTTTTTCTTTTGAAAGATCAAATAACATAATCCTAAGATAAAAGAAACAATCAGCGGCATAAATTGCGGAAGCAACCATGTAGGGTTGGAAACAACCTTAACCAATGTCGCGAACAGATCTGTTTTTTCAGCATACTGTATATTATATAAAATAGTTCCATAGAACATATCATACAATCCGCCGTTTCCCCAAAAATATATAACAAAAGGCAATAATAACAGAATACAACCCATGAAAAAAGCCAGAATGTTGTCCCATATCATTTTCCACTGTTTTCTTTTACACATTACCACAAATCCAACCAATAAAATGGCACATAATGGAAATGCATTCGTTATTCTTGTTAAGGCGCATACCATAAATGTAATCCCATAGAACAAAGAAAAAACAGGCTTATGTATTGCCTTTTCATCTCCCATCAGGTATTTTGCTGCAAAATAATAACTCCATATCAGAAAGGGCAGGCAATATTCTTCTGTTTGGTTTCCCTCCTTATAATACTGAAACAAAAAAATCAGGGACAGAAACGGCATAACAATGCTGCCGGCTTCCTTAAAGAAAAGTTTTGCCAGCCGGTTTACTCCCAGCAGGGAAAAGAACATAAAAATAATTTGTAAAATAAAAATCCCTAACCTTTTATCACATATCATCTGGCCAATGTATTGAATAAAGAACATCAAAGGACCCTTATGATCAAAAACTTCTTTATAAGGAATCATTCCTTCTTTTACTAATTTTCCCCCCATCATAAATACATCTGCATCCCATCCAAAGTATGAATGCCAATATATCGGGGAAGTCCCTGCAGAACAAAAGAAAATAAATAAAGTTGATAAAACCACTAAATAGATTCCTAAAGCCGCCTTCTTATTCATATTTTTTTATCCTTCCTTTCCTTCTTCATCTACGTATTAGAATTGTAATACGTTAATAATTCCTCTATCTAAAAATTTACACACAATACCAATAAAATATATTTATATCTGTAATACTATAAACACATCAGATTGTCAACTTTCCCCTTTTAATCCTGATTCCAACGCTCCCGCAATCTGTACGCCGCCATTTTCGGCTGGCGGTTTCTCATGAAAATTCCTTTTTTATTTCCGTCCACCCGGTTTAGCCCCTGCTTTGTCTGAAAATCAGCATATGCCCATGGATGTTCTCCAATCATAAAGTCGAGCTGGTCGAATATTTTATGATACTCATCCATATAAAGGCATTGAAATTCTTCCGTAAATGCCACTGCCGGAAGCTTATGAAATCCGGCAATCGTGTCTGCGCCGTATTCGCTCATAATGACCGGTTTTTTGTATTTCCGATGCCACTGCTCCATCTCGTCTTTCAATTGTAATCCAATCACGTCTAAATGTCCATGGTCATTATACCACGCATAATACCGGTTGACGCAGATGACATCTACCCACTGGCTTACCTTATCTCCTAACGGTCCGGTCGTATGCACCATCGTAACCGGCCGCGTACGGTCTGCTTTTCTGATGGTTTCGATGACCTCTTTGAAATATGGGACTGCTCCTTCTTCATGGGTTGCCGCCTCATTTGCCACGCTCCACATGACAACGCAAGGGTGGTTTTTATCCCGCTCTACCATCGCGCGCAGCATATCTTTATGGTGCTTTAAGGTTTCGTCATTGACGCGGTCGCCGCCGAACACGCTCTTTCCATCCCAGAAGCACATGCCGACAGCCGGAACTTCATCAATCACTACAAATCCTTCCCGGTCTGCAAGCATCATCTGTTCCTCAGAATACGGATAATGCGAGGTTCTAAAGGAATTTGCGCCAATCCATTTGAGCAGATTAAAATCACGGATGTTTAACGCCTCGTCCAAGCCTTTTCCATGAATGTCGCTGTCCTCGTGTCTGCCAAACCCCTTGAAATAGAACGGCCGCCCGTTTATTTGAAACTGCTTGTCTGTCACTTCAATCTTGCGGATTCCAAAGGTCTCAGTATAGACATCTGAATCTCCCTCTACCTGAAGCCGGTAAAGAAAAGCGGCCCCCGGATTCCAGAGAACCGGCTGCTCGATAACAAGTTCTGCGCTGTAAGCGTCTTCCTTCCTGCGGGCTTCTGTCTTAGCGACTTCCCTGCCCTGCTCATCAAAAATTTTTACGACCCTGATTTCATCTGTCGCATTGATCACGACCTGAACTTTTGCCCGCTTTGCGGTGGGAAGCACGCCTCTTGCAATCTGATTGTATTCTGCGATGGACACCGGATTTTTGATCGGGTTGTCAGCGGACAGCCCTTCCACTTCCGTTTGGATTATAAGATCACTGATATACTTCTTCGGTGTCGCATAGAGTTTTACCGGACGGTGCAGTCCGGAATAGTTATAAAAATCAAAATAGGTTTCCTGAAAATGAAATCCGTCCGGATATCTGCTTCCTTCCTTTGAAATCACTTCCCCACATGGAATACACGTCCAGTCAAGAACATTGCTCAACGCCACCGTCAGGCGGTGTTCCTCCAGACTGCTCTGCTCGATGAGTTCTGTAATATCCGCTTCAAAAGGAAGAAATCCCCCTTTATGTTCTGCAACCCTGATTCCGTCTACATAGACCTCTGCATGATGGGTGGCGCTGCCAAACCGTAAAACCATGCGTTTGCCTGACCAGCTGTCCGGTACGATAAACGTTCTTTCATACCAGACATATCCGACATGTTCTCTGATTTTTTCATCGGTAACCAGATCATTGTAACTGGACGGAACTGCCATCGCAGCCGGGTTTTCCAGCGGTCTTTCGTACCATTTTTCCTGAATTCCGGTATTCTTTTCGTCCACTTTAAAATTCCAGATACCATTTAGATTTTTCACTTCTCTTACTCTGTTTTCGATTGGATATAACATCTCTCTGCTCCTATCTTGCTACTCTCCCAAATTTTTTCCCGTTCATCAACGCTTCGACTTCCTCTGTCGTTACCAGATTGAAATCGCCCGGTATCGTATGCTTCAATACGGACGCTGCAGCCGCAAAATCAACGGCTTCCTGCGGGGGTTTGTCTCGCAGAATTGCTGAAATCATTCCCGCTGCAAACGCATCTCCGCCGCCCACACGGTCAACCATCGGCGCCATGCGGTAATTTTTTGCCTGATAAAGTTTGTGTCCGTCATAAAGCAGTCCGCTCAATTCATTGTCTGAGGCTGTATGGCTTCTTCTCATACTGCATGCGACATAGGAAAATGAATATTTTTCCACCATGCTCCGGAACATTTCTTCGTAAGCCGGAAGATTCGGGGTATCGTCTTCATTTCTTTCTGACAGCGAAAATCCCAGCATTTTGACAGCGTCTTCTCTTCCTCCCATACAGACGTCCGTATATTTCATTAGTTCGGGCATCACACTTCTCGCCTGCTCTATCGTCCAGAGTTTTTTTCGGAAATTTAAGTCGCAGCTCACGGTCAGCCCATTTCTTTTCGCCGCTTTTACCGCTTCTAAAGTTAATTTTGCCGCGCTCCTGCTGATTGCAGGAGTAATCCCCGAAAAGTGGAACCAGTCTGCTCCTGCAAAAATCTCATCAAACGAAAAATCGTCCGGCTGCGCAAGGCTCATTGCCGAGTCTGCACGGTCATAAACGACATTAGAAGAACGATATCCCTGACCCTGTTCTAAAAAGTAAAGTCCCATACGCGTTCCTCCCCAGGCAATCTTCGAGGTGTCCACGCCGTATTTCCTCAATGTCTGCGCTGCCGTTTCTGCTATCGGATTTCGGGGCAGTTTTGTAATATAAACGCTCTCATGCCCAAATCCCGCCAGAGAAACAGCTACATTTGCTTCACTGCCACCGTAGCAGACATCCAGCCGTTCAGCCTGTGTGAATCTTTCATAATTGATTGTGGACAATCTCACCAGGAGTTCGCCCATGGTCACAATCTTTGCCATTATTCCTCCTATCGAAATTCCCTTACAACTTCTGCGGCCTGTTTTGCCAGCCGGTGAATTTCTTTAAATTGTTTCTGTTCTATTAATTGCTGCGGAACCATCCAGCTTCCTCCACAGGCAATGACAAAGTCGTTTTTAAGATATTCCCTGACATTTTCCATGCTGATACCGCCTGTCGGAAGAAAACGCACCATCGGATATGGCGCATGCATTGCTCTTAAAAAATCGATCCCTCCTGCCTGCTGCGCCGGGAAAAATTTCATGACCGTAAGACCGTTTTCCAGATTTTTTTCAATTTCACTTGGCGTCATGATTCCCGGAATGATACAAATCTCTTTTTTCATGGAAAATGAAATCACCGTCTCATTGGAACCCGGACTGACCAAAAACTCTGCCCCGGCTTCCTGTGCCTGACAGACCTGTTCTGTCGTTAAAATAGTTCCCGCTCCGACAATCATTTTTGGATACTCCGCTTTGATAATCTGAATTGCCTCTGCCGCCGCTTTTGTCCGAAACGTCACTTCGATACAATGGAGTCCCGCCATAAACAGCGCCTCCGCTAAAGGTTTTGCATCTTTCCTGTTTTCTATCACCGCCACCGGGATGATTTTACTCTGTTTGATTTTCTCAAAAATGTCTATGTTTTTTCTTTCCATGATTTCCTCACTATACTCCTGAATATGCTGAAAATCCGCCATCGACAGGAATCACGGCTCCATTGACGAAACCGGACGCCTTTTCATCACACAGATAAAAAAGCGTTCCTAACAGTTCTTCCGGTTTCCCAAACCGTTCCATCGGCGTGCTTTGCAGGATTTTTTCTGTCCGTTTTGTCGGTGTTCCATCTTCTTCATAAAGTAGTTTTTCATTCTGCTTTGTCACAAAAAATCCCGGGGCAATCGCATTGCACCTGATACCGACTTTGGAAAAATGCACGGCAAGCCACTGCGTATAATTGGAAACTGCTGCTTTCGCGCCGCTATATGCAGGAATCTTGGTGAGCGGTGTAAATGCGTTCATACTGGAAATGTTAATCACGCTGCACCCTTTCTTTCCAATCATGTCTTTTGCGAAGACCTGTGTCGGAAGAAAACTTCCCATATAATTGAGGCGGAAGACAAATTCCATGCCGTCCTCCTCCAGGTCAAAGAAACTTTTCTGTGTACTCTGCGGATCAAAATATTCGACGTCTGTCGTTGCCCTTGGATGATTTCCGCCGGCGCCGTTGATTAAGATATCGCAGGTACCAAAATCTTTTAGAATTTCCTGATGCGCCGTTTCAATACTGTCTTTTTCTAAAACATTACACGCATAGCCCTTTGCGCTTCCTCCATGTCTATGGATCTCTTGGGCAACGTCCATTGCCGCTTTTTCATTGAGATCCAAAAGCGCCGTTTCTGCTCCTGCTTCTGCCATCGCTTTTGCAAACATGGAACAGAGCACACCGCCCGCTCCTGTGATGACCACTGTTTTTCCCTGAAATGCTTCCTTACTCCAAAGTTCCATCTGTTTTCTCCTTTTCTAACGCTTCCCATATTCCATTAAGGTATGCCGCCCCTAACGCGCGGTCGAAAAGACCATATCCGGGTCTTCCCTGTTCACCCCAGATCATGCGGCCATGGTCCGGTCTGATATATCCATGAAATCCCGTATCATGATACGCCTTCATGATTTCATAAATATCCAGACTTCCATCTTTGGAAAGATGGGAAGACTCTTCAAAAGAACCGTCTTCTAATATTTTTACGTTTCTGACATGTGCAAAACAAATCCGGTGTTTCGCACCGTATTTTCTTACCAGCTTTGGAATATCGTTTTCCCGCGCACATCCCAGACTTCCGCTGCACAGCGTCAAACCGTGATGCGGGTCATCATAAAAATCTAAAAGCCGGTCGATATTTTTTTCATTTGTTACGATTCTTGGAATTCCAAACAGCGGCCATGGCGGGTCATCCGGATGAATTCCCATGTAGACGTCGCATTCCTTTGCCACCGGCATAATCTCTGAAACAAACCATGCAAGGTTTTTCCACAATCCCTCTTCACCCAGTTTCTGATAAGCGTTTATCAGTCCGTTGATTTCGTCCGGACTATACGAAGCGTCCCATCCGGGAAGACTCATCTTTCGCGGGTCCATTTTTTCCACATCTTCTTTATAATAGACTAATGCCTCAGAACCGTCCGCTAAAGGCTGATGCAGCCTGGAACGGGTCCAGTCAAACACCGGCATGAAGTTATAGCAGATACATTTTACGCCCGCAGACGCCAGCCTTCGGATATTTTCCTTATAATTTTCTATGTATTCTTCGCACTTTCCACAACCCAGTTTAATATCTTCATGCACCGGAACGCTTTCAATTACTTCCATGGTAAGCCCGTGCTTTTCAATCTCTGTCTTGAGATCAAGAATGCTCTCCATGGGCCATACATTTCCCGGCGCCACATCATAGACTGCTGTGGCCACGCCCGTCATTCCTGGTATTTGCCGGATGTATTCGAGCGTAACCGGATCGTCCTTTCCATACCAGCGAATAATCATTTTCATGTCTGTAACCTCATCTCTGTTTCTTTTACTGCTTACACACTATATTTGCTTTTTTATCTGTGTTTACCAATGTTTTGTAAGCGCTTACAATTAATTTACAACAGGAAATTTGAAATGTCAATCCTTTTGTTCTTGTAATCTTTTCATGAATCCGTTATAATTCAAAATTGTAAGCGTTTACATTATTTTTTATAAGGTGCTGTTATGAATATTTATGATATATCAAAAAAGGCGGGCGTATCGATTGCAACAGTTTCCAGAGTTATCAACGGCTCTGAAAATGTCAGCGAAAAAACCCGCGAAAAAGTATTGGCAATCATGAAAGAAACCGGCTATACGCCAAATGTGTTTGCCAGGGGACTGACAAATAATACAATACAGACGATTGGTCTTTTATGCGCCGATTGCTCGGATCATTTTCTGGCTACGGCGATTTCCTATTTGGAGAGAGGATTTAGGGCAAACGGCTATGACTGTATTTTGTGCTGTACCGGATATGAATTGGCTGTCAGGCAGAAATATTTACAATTGATTCTTTCCAAAAAGGTAGACGCCATTGTTTTGGTTGGATCTACTTTTATTGAAAACCACTTACCTGATAACCAATATTTAATTGATGCGGCCTTGCAGGTTCCGGTTTTTTGTATCAATGGATTTCTGGATGCGGAAAATTTTTACTGCACTCTGTGCAACGATGCTGAAGCAATCAAGTCTGCCGCCATGAAATTATTTGACGACGGGTTTCAAAAACCACTCTTTTTATACCGCTCGGCTTCTTACAGCGGCGAGCAGAAGAAACTTGGATTTCTCAGCGCGCTGGAAAGCAGAAAGTACAAGCCGGTTCCGGAACAGATTTTATGTGTCAACACATCCATAGACGAAACCAAAGCCGCTCTGCTGAATCTCTATCGCCGGTTTCCGTTTGACTGTGTGGTTGCCGGCGATGACGAACTGGCGGTTGCCGCGCATAAATTTGCAAAGGCGAAAGGATTTTCCATTCCCGACGACTTTTCCATTATCGGATACAACAACACAAAAGTCAGCGTCTGCTGTGAACCGGAATTATCCACGATGGATAATCAATTGGAAGAGATCTGCAGCAACACTGTGAAAAATGTTATGAAGATTTTTAATCAGGAGACAGTGCCGGGTAAAACAATGGTTTCTGCTCAGTTGATTAAACGGGGCACAACAAAATAGCAATTGGAGGTTTTATGAAACACTTTTTAGATGATGATTTTCTTTTGGATAATGATGTGGCGAAAAGACTGTACCAAAATTTTGCAAAGGACATGCCAATCATTGATTATCACTGTCACTTAAATCCAAAGGAGATTGCGGACAATACCACCTTCGATAACATTACATCTGTATGGCTTGACGGGGATCACTATAAATGGCGTGTGATGCGCGCGTGCGGCATTGAAGAAAAATATATTACGGGAGATGCAGACGATCAAGAAAAATTTTTCAAATGGGCGCAGATTATGCCAAAACTGATTGGAAATCCTCTGTTTCACTGGTCTCATTTAGAACTCAAAAAATATTTCGGTTTTCAAGGAGTACTCAATGCAGATACCGCAGAGGAAGTCTGGGAATTGTGCAATGATAAGCTTTCCCGGTTATCTGTCAGTGATATTCTTTCCATGTCCCATGTCAAAGTAATCTGCACGACAGATGACCCGGTTGATTCTCTGATTGACCATCAGAAGATAAAAGAGGGCTGTTTTGAAACAAAGGTTCTTCCTTCATGGAGACCGGACCGGTTACTTTCCATGGAAAAAGAAGACTTTATCGATTTTATTCATCAATTATCGAAAGTGAGCGGGATTGAAATTGATTCTCTCGATACGCTCAAAAAAGCGGTTCTGAAACGAATGGATTTTTTTGAATCAATGGGATGTAAGATTTCTGACCATGGACTTTCGTATGTCATGTATGAGCCTGCATCCGCCCAGACAGTTGAGGATATTTTTTTGAAAGCCCTGAATGGAAAGCCTGTTTCTGAGAAAGAGCTGCTTCAGTATAAGACGGAATGTTTGAAATTTATGGCTGCAGAATACCATAAGCGCGGGTGGATTATGCAGCTGCATTATGGAGTTCAAAGAAATGTCAACGCGGCCGCCTTTGAAAAACTGGGAGCGGATACGGGATTTGACTGTATTGGGAATCATGCCCCGGTCTCCTCTCTGGCTTGTTTTCTCAATGAACTGACAACTTTGAACATCCTGCCGAAAACAATTCTTTATTCGCTCAACCCAATGGATAATACTGCCATCGATACTGTAATCGGATGTTTCCAGGATTCTGTTTCCCTGGGAAAAATCCAGCATGGCGCCGCATGGTGGTTCAATGACAACGAAACCGGCATTAAAGAGCATCTGACATCTCTGGCAAATCAGGGTGTATTAGGAAATTTTATTGGAATGCTGACGGATTCCCGCAGTTTTCTTTCTTACACCAGACACGATTATTTCCGGCGGATTTTGTGTAACTTTCTCGGGGAACTCGTTTCCCGAGGGGAATATCCAAACGATGACGCTCTGTTAAAAAATATCGTTCAGGATATCTGTTATTGGAACGCCAAGAATTTCCTTGGTCTGTAACAGAATTTTTAAGAAAATGGGAATGAATATTTTATCCTTTGATTTTTTCAACAAATTCCCATACTTTTCCAAACACATTACCACTGTCTAACGACTGCACCGCAATCACCATATCCATCTCCGGAAGGATGATAATATACTGTCCGTACTTTCCATCTGCGCGGAAAGATTTTCCATCCGGGTTCATCCAAAACTGAAATCCGTACTTTGTATCCCACGAATCCGGAAGCTGGTTTTTCACAGCCATCTGCAGATATTGTTCCGATACGATTCTTTTGCCGTCAAAAACTCCGCCGTCTAAAACCATCTGTCCAAAATTTCCAAATTCATCAATCGTCAGATACAGTCCATTTGCCGCATGAATATGTCCCATCGGGCATCGGGTCCAGTCAGGACTGTCAATTTTCAGAGGCATAAACAGTTTTTCCTCTAAATATTCCATCAGGTCCTTTCCCGCCTTTCGCTCAATCAGGCAGGCAAGCATGTAGGTATTAAAATTGGAGTAAAGAAAACGTTCTCCCGGCGCATCAGAAAAATTTTGAGAAAAGAAGTATGAAATCCAGTCTTTCGTTACATAACGCTCTTTGTCGTCTGTAAAAAACAGAGGAGATTCCAATCCGGTCGTCATGGTGAGCAGATTTTTTACGGTCAGTCCCGTAAGATTTTCAGAAGGATTTTCAGGAAGAAACTCCGGAAAACTATCGCAGAGTTTCTCATCAAGCGCCAGCAGCCCCTCATCCATGGCGATTCCAGCCGCAACAGAAATAAAGCTTTTGCTGACCGACCATGTATTGAGTCTGGTCTTCTGCAAAAGCCTTCCCCAGTCCAAAATTATTTGTCCGTGCTGACGCACTTGAAAATAATTGAGGAGAATCTCTTCATTTTTCAACGCTTTTTGCAACTCCCAAAAAGCGTTTTCCAATTGCTTATTTTCCATCCGATTTATCCTACCTTTAAACGGAATTTCTGAGCTTCTTTTTCAGAATCAACCTTTTCTATGTTGGCGCCCAGTCCGGCTAATTTCTCTTCAAATCGTTCATATCCTCTCTGAATATAAACAATATCGTCTACCTGTGTAAAACCGTTTGCCGCAAGTCCGGCAATCACCAGCGCTGCGCCTGCGCGAAGATCCGGCGCGCTGACCTGCGCTCCTTCCAGTCTGCCGACTCCGGATATAAAGGCGGTGTTTCCTTCCACTTTTATCATGGAACCCATGCGGTTTAACTCGTCTACATACTTAAACCGGTTTTCAAAAATACTCTCTGTCACCATACTGTTGCCATTTGCCATAGAGAGACATACGACAATCTGTGGCTGCATATCCGTAGGAAATCCCGGATATGGAAGTGTTTTGATTTTTGCAGAGCCCGTTTCATCGCCTGCTTTCACTTTGACCGCATCATCATACTCAATGACTGTACACCCCATCTCCATCAATTTTGCGGAAATACACTCCAAGTGCTTTGGAATGACATTGCGGATCAGCACTTCGCCGCCGGCGGCAGCCACTGCGCACATAAACGTTCCCGCTTCAATCTGGTCAGGAATAGTGGAATATACCGTTCCATGCAGTTTTGGTACGCCTACAATACGGATTTTATCGGTTCCGGCGCCACGGATATTGGCTCCCATACTATTTAACATATTTGCCACGTCTACAACGTGCGGTTCTTTTGCAGCATTTTCAATGACCGTCTTTCCTTCGGCATTGACTGCCGCAAGCATGACATTGATGGTAGCGCCGACGGATGCGATATCCAAAAAGATATTATTTCCAACCAGACGGTCTGCTTTTGCATGAAGCATTCCGTGGTCTGTCACGACATCTGCGCCCAATGCGGTAAATCCCTTTTGATGCAGGTCAATCGGTCTGCTGCCGATATTACATCCCCCCGGAAGAGCAACCTCTGCCTCCCGAAATTTTCCAAGCAAAGCGCCAATCAGATAGTATGATGCGCGGATTTTCTTCATCTGCTCATATTCCACAACGTGCGAATAAATCGTCTTTCCGTTAATGGTAACCGTATGCCTGTCGACTCTCTTTACTGTTGCTCCTATATTTTCAATCGCTATAATCAACTGATTTACATCACTGACGTCCGGCAGGTTTTCAATTGTCACATCTTCATCTGCCATGATGGACGCCGCCAGCAGTCCTAATGCAGCATTTTTTGCTCCACCGATCTCGACTTCACCATATAATGCTGTACCGCCTTTAATAATATATTGTTCCATATGCTCTCCTGATATCTATGTATTCCTAACCTAAAGAATATGCCGCAACCCTGCGCCCATACCCTTTTATTGTGATTGCTCTGTGAATCATTATGCGAAATACGCATACTTTAAAATATTATAACACAATATCATCCTTTGTAAACTATACAAAACCACAATCTAAGCATAGTGTTTCAAGATTTTTTTGTGAAATATTTCTTATTGTGAAACAGAGATACCAATCTCCTCTTCGAGTAAATCGACAATTTTTTCTACTGTCTGCTCTATCGTACATTTGTGTTCATTGACAGTTAAATCCGCATATTTTTCATACAACGGGATCCGTTCCTCATAGAGATTTTTCAATGTCTGCCCCTCTTTTAAAACGACGCCTCTTTTTTTCAGGTTCCCCAGCCTTCTGCAGAGAGCGGGAAGCCCGATCTCAAGATAAACGACCGTTGCGATTTTTTTCAGATGTTCCATAGCCTCTTTCCCGTAGACGACACTGCCGCCGGTAGCAATCACTGTCTTATGGGCATTCAGAGACCGATTGACTTCGTTTTCGATTTGAATAAATCCATCAATTCCTTTTTCTGCGATAATTTCCTTTAAAAGCATTCCCTCTCTTTTCTGGATTACCAAATCCGCATCCAGAAACTGATAGCCGAGTATTTTTGCCAAAATCACGCCAATCGTACTTTTTCCGACGCCCGGCATTCCAATCAATACAATATTATCTTTCATTTCTGCCCTCTTTTTGTACAGCATTGCTGTCATCATTTCTTTTTTCTATGGAACTTGCCCTTTGCACGGCATTGCTGCCATACTTATCTTTAATACGGTCCAGCGCGCGCTCCAGTTTTTCTATTTTTTCACCGGAAGGCTGTTTCATTTTTTTCCGGGATGTTTCCTGCTCCACCAGAAGGTCTGACAGGCTCATCTGTTCCGGCTCTCCATCACGAATCAGATTTGTTGTGCGCACACCGAGCAGCCGTACCGGTGTTTCCTGCCACAATTCACGAAACAGTTTCTTCGCAGAGCGGTAAATTTCCATGCCGGAATCAACGCTTTTTTCAAACGTCGTCTGTCTGGAAGCCTTTGTAAAATCATAAAACTTGACTTCCACTGCGATGGTTTTTGCTCTCTGATGAAGTTTCCGGAGTCTTCCCGCTACCTTATCAGACAACTGCAGCAGTATCTTGTCAATCTCATCCAGATTATCATAATCTTTTGGAAGCGTGACCGAATTTCCTACGCCTTTCGCATCTTCCCGCACAGGCTCAACCGCGCTCTGGTCAATGCCATTGGCAAAATCAAGAAGCATTGTTCCGTGGCTTTTCAAATGCGCCTCCAGCACATCCCGGGGACTTTGCGCCAGCTGTCCTATCGTAAAAATACCGAGTTTGTGCAGGACTTCGACACTCGAACGTCCCGCCATAAACAAATCCTCTATCGGGAGCGGCCACATTTTTTCTCTGATTTCTTTTTTATACAGGGTGTGTACGCGGTCCGGTTTTTGAAAATCCGACGCCATTTTTGCAAGCACCTTCACATCTGAAATTCCAATATTGACTGTAAACCCAAGCTGCTCTTTAATTGTGTCCTTCATTTCATACGCTGCAGCTTCCGGACTTTCAAATGAGTTTGCAATGCTGTCGTAATCCAAATAACATTCGTCTATACTGACCTGTTCAATATTCGGCGTATATCCACGCAGCAGCGCCATCAGTTTTTCACTCTGTTCATGATAATAATGGTGTTCGGGCGGAACAATCAAAATATCCGGACATTTGTTTTTTGCAGAAGCAACTGTTTCTGCCGTTTTGATTCCGTATTTTTTTGCAGGAATGGATTTTGCCACGACAATCCCATGACGGGTTTTCGGGTCGCCTCCCACAATCGCAGGAATCGTTCGTATATCTGTTTCTGCCCCATCCTTTAACAGTTTGATGGCAGTCCAGCTTAAAAACGCCGAATTTACGTCAATATGAAAAATGATACTCATTGGTTCATCACTCCCACAAATTGAAAATACACAGACAACCCGCAGGGAAAAGCTGTGTTGTCATGTACCATTATGACTGTTTCTTTTGTACGGAATATCCGAACTTGCCAAGATATTCTCCGGTAGCAAAATATTGTCCGTGGGAATATACCAATGGCTGCGCTTTGTTTAGGTCAAATTTTCCTGTCTCATCCATATACTTTTGATCTGCGTGGACACAGAGCACTTTCCCAATAAACATATCGTGGCTTCCGCAAGGAATCACCTGCGTCACCTGACATTCAATATTGACCGGACTTTCTTGAATCAGCGGCGCCTTGACATACTGCGCCTTTTCTCTGGTTAACCCTGCAGTTTCAAATTTATCTTCGTCTCTTCCGGACTTCACTCCGCAGTAATCCGTGGCATAGACCAAATCTTTTGTTGTGAGATTGATAACAAATTCTTTCGTTTCCTGAATCATTGCATATGAATGTCTGGACGGGCGGATGGACACGTATGCCATTGCCGGATCAGAACTGATGGTCCCGGTCCATGCAATCGTCAAAACATTATCGTTCCCCTGATTGTCTGCTACTGTCACTAATGCTGCCGGGATAGGATAAACCATATTGCCCGGTTTCCAAATTTCCTTTGCCATAAAAGCCTCCTATTTCTTTTTATTTTTGATTGACATTCCTGTAATTTCCATATTTTCTAACGATGGCGTCATTTCCATACTCAATGTTGTCTGATAGTTTCCTTTGTAACTTTCAGAATAACTGCTTAACAGAGAAGTCTTTGTGGCACATTCATACTTTAAGTGGTAGCTGCATTGAACCTCAAAACAATTCTTCTCTTTATTATATGTGGCTTTGATTTTTTGGTCACTTAAGTCCATCGTCGTCACTTCATACTCTTTGTTGTCCCCGTCCCGAAAAACAAGATTGACCGATTTTTTTATCAATCCTTTGAGTTCCCCGGACATTTCTTTTGAAAAGAACCCGCGCAGCTCTTTTCCGGACAGTTTTTTCTTTCTGACCAGGGTATAATACTGCTGCAGCATTCCATTCGTTTTTTCCTCAATAACTTTGAAGTATTCCTCTCTTGCCGCATAAGCGGTATTTGAAAGGTCTGTGCGCACCCCGTCTTTTGTAACCTCTGCTTTTTTTTCACCGATTCCATAAGTCGTTTCTGCGCCGACCTGATAGGTTCCACGCAAAACGGCAGAAAATGTATATGTTTTACTTCCGTCCTGATTTGTCGCTGCCAAATCATCCTGATTTTCAATTTTTGTATCATTGATAACTAATGCCGCGTCTTTTGGAATGGTTACCTGATAATCTTTGACCAGATTATCGTCGAAACTGATTTTATAATCCGGAATCAGTCCGTGAAAAAACCGGTTCAGATAGACCTTGAAATCCGTCTTTTTCCCTGTCGCTTCATCCGTGTACCGGAAAATGACCACACTTCTTCCGTCTTCTCTTTTCGGATCAAGGATTTCATACTGCGTTCCGTTCCATTCCTTCTTTTGTTCTTCCAAAATAGAAATCAGCTGTTTCCGGTCAAGATATCCCCCGTCAGGAATATCGGCCAGTTTCATGACCGTATCATAGTCCTGCTGCATAAACGCTCTGAAATATTGTACTGCCGTCTCCGTAGGATCCGATTCATGATGAATGTATGCCGCCGCAGAGCCGATTCCGACGCAGACTGCAATAAAGAAAAGCACCATCACCAGAGAATAGATTCGTGTTTTATGGAATTTTTTCCACAATAAATTTATCTTTTTCCATAAAGGATTTGCCTTTTTCCAGATTTTTTTTAATCTTTGCATCAGCTCTTTCATGTTGAACTCCTGACTATCACATCCCATGCCTGATATAAATATCTCTCTTAAATGTTACCTATTATCCTTGATTTTTGCAAGGCTTTTATGTATCATTTATTTGATTCCAATTACTGTCTGATTGTACCCATGAAAACATCAGTATTTGGAAGTTTACATCGTGATTCTTTTTTTAATAACAGGAAGGGAGCCTTTCAATGGATCAAAGAGCGCAATTTCAAGAGGCATTAACATCGTTAATCGAATATGCTGCTTCAAAGCAGAACAGGCTGAGTGAAGAAGAAATCAAAGAATGCTTTCGGGAAATCATTAGAGATGAAAGCCAGTATGACCTGATTTATTCGTATTTGACAGAAAATAAGATCTCTATTGACGGACATAGCGGTTTGGGGCATTCCCCCTGTTTTGAAAATGTTTCCGATTCGCCATCAGACCGGACAATGACTCAGGAAGCGTCCGCCCTGCAGGGCAGCGGCGAAATCAATCTTGAAAAGACCTCGAAAGACAAAGCGATATTTGAATCTGAAGAGGAACTTTCTTTTGTCCGCATGTATATGAAAGAACTTGAGGCGGTTCCTCCGGTCAGGGAGCAGGAAATGGAAATGCTGATACGCGAATTAACTGACGGAGATGCCGGCGCTGCCGACCGGTTGATTGAACTCCATTTAAGCACGGTTGCCGCTCTGGCGCAAAAACAGCGCGGCAGAGGCGTCACTTTTGGAGATTTAATCCAGGAAGGAAATATGGGTCTGATTCTCGCTGTATCTGAATATCAAAAGGAACATGGAGATTTTTCACAATATATCCAAACTGCTGTCAATGAAGCGTTAGAAAAGGCCGTCAATGCGCAGGTCAGCGGCGACCGCATTGGAAAACATCTTGCCGACCAGCTAAACCACTTAGATTCCGTGACTAAAAAGTTGACTGAAAGTTTCGACCGTGTCCCGGAAATATCAGAAATTGCAAAGGAGATGGGAATCACGGAAGATAAAGTCTCCCAGCTGCTTAAAATATCATTAGACGCTTTATCTGTGAATGAAGATACCCATATTACTGATGAGCCTGCGGGCAATGGCGGGGATTGGGTTTCGGGGAAAGACCCGTTGACCTGGAATCTTCCAAAAAAGAAATAGGCATCAAAAAAGCGATCAGATTTGAAACTGTTAAAATCTTATCGCTTTTCTTTTTACAGATATTTTTCAAACTTTTCATCGATGTCATTCTGAAAGACCACCGCTATAATCGTTGGTCCGGTATGCGCTCCAATCGCACAGCCAACGCGCGTGAGTCTGACTTCTTTCACCTGATATTTAGAAATCAGCTGCTGCTTTAAATATTCTGCCGATTCCCTGTCTGTACCATAACAGATTCCAATCATCTGGCGTTCCAGATTTTTTCCTTTTTCCCCTGCCATTTCAACCAGCCGGTTCAACGCCTTTTTCCAGCCGCGCACCTTTTCTGTCGCTTTCAGCGAGCCGTTTTCATCAAGCACAATAATCGGTTTGATATTTAATGCCGACCCGGCCAGAAAAGAAGTTCTGCTCAGTCTTCCACCTGCAAATAAATAGTTCAGTTCCTGAACGGTCACTGCATGCTCCATATGTTCGCAGAAATATTTTGCCGCCTCAATAATCAGTTCTTTATCGGCGCCATTTTTCTGCATCAATAACAATTTTTCAACGACCAGCCCAAATCCCTCTGACGCACATTTTGAGTCAATAATCGTAATCTGAAAATCAGGGTAATTTTCACGGATTTCCTCTGCCGCAAGATTTGCCGCCTGAAATGTTCCGGCAATTCCAGTGGAAAAGCAGATATAAAGCACTTCATCGTTGTTTTTTGCAAATTTTTCAAAATGCTGTTCAAACATATACTGACTGATATGGTATGTTTTAATATCTTTCCCCTGCGCTTGAATGTCATAAAATTCATCCGGAAAAATGTTCTCTCCATCAAAATAGTCTGTTCCTTCGATGGTTACCGGTGTTGGCATCACATACAATCCATAAGTCTCCTTCACTTCCGGTGATATGTCTGATGCCGAATCCGTAATAATACAAAATGCCATTGTTTTTCTCCTTTAGTGTTCTGGTATTGTCATTTTCTTTTTCCCGCTTTTTTTATTATAACGGCTGATTGTTTTTTTGTCACCAATCAATAATGAGAAGGCGCCGCACAAAATGCGGCGCCTTCTCATCTTATTGAGCGTTAAACAACTGTTTTAACTCTTCGATAAATAACCTTCCCGCTTTGGTAATGTATTTATTTTTCTTATATGCCACGCACATCTCTCTGCTCATCGTCTCTCTCGTTCCCACTCTGTAATAAACCGGATGATCTTTCAGATTCCCGTATTTAATTGTACTTTCAGCAACAAACGAGATTCCCAGCCCGGCAATCGTCATGGAAAGTCCGGTTGTCGTCTGCGGCACTTCCATCATCAATTTCGGCTGTATTCCTGCACTGGAAAATAATTTATCAACAATTTTTCGAATCGGCTGGTCATCATTCAGCAGAAGAAATTTTTCATCTTTAAATAATGAGATATCCACATCCTTAAATTTTTCGCTATTGAGATTTCCATGAATAATATCTTCCGTTGGAATAGCGTATTGGCCGACTTTTTCATTGATTGGAGATTGTCTCGGAACACTCATCAGAATGCGCTCCTCAAAAAGAATTTCCTTATCAAAAAGTGAACTCACAATGCTGGAATCAGACATGACCATTCCTACATCTCCCTCAAAACACCGCTCCAGCATTTCGGGAACCTTTCCCTCCATAATGCTGAAATTGATACCTTCGTACTTTGCATGAAACAGTTCAATCGCCTTTGGCAGATAGGTCATCGAAAAACAAGCCGTACTTCCGATACTGAGTAACCCTTTGCGGACATCAGACAAATCAGATACGATATTTTCAAATGTTTCTTCTGCGTTCAACACAGCGTCTGCATATTCCAGATAATATTTTCCATATTCTGTCAGTTCAATTGGAGAAATACTTCTGTCAAATAACATAACCCCTACTCTTTTTTCCAATTTACTGATATAAGAACTTAACGCCGGCTGGGATATCCCGATTTTTTTTGCAGCAAGAGAAAAACTCTGTTCTTTTGCAACTTCTTTTACATAATAAAAATCATTATTTTTCATTTCTACCTCTTATATCGCCAATCACTTATATTTCTAAACCTATTATAATCTTTTTTGATCCAAATATAAATAGCATGAACATTTTCTGCTCATGCCATTGATATCAATCCCTATATCGGCTTTTCACTCAACCTGTGTATATTATATGAATTTAGTTATATGTATTATAATCACAGATTTAATTGTATGCAATACTTAGGGATTTGTCAAGCAGAATTTATAATATCTGTATCTCAAAATTTTATCGTCCAAAAAATTCCTCAAAAATTTCTTCCTTTAGTTTCGTAAATTCGATGCTGTTTCTCTCTCTGGGCCGCTCTAGCGGTACGTCAATAATTCTCTTAATTTTTCCGGGACGGCTTGAAAATACGACAACCCGGTCTCCCAGATAAATAGACTCCTCTATATCATGGGTTACCAGAATCATTGTCTTTTTTTCTTTTTCCCAGATTTTTAAGATTTCATTCTGCATTGTGATTCGCGTCAATGCATCCAGCGCGCCAAACGGTTCATCTAACAGCAGAACATCCGGGCTGTTGATCAAAGTTCTGGCAATGCTCGCTCTCTGCTGCATTCCGCCGGAAAGTTGTCTGGGATATGCTTTTGCAAAACCATCCAGTCCGACCAGATTGATATAATACTGAATTAAATCTTTTTTTTCGTTCTTTGGCATTTTGCTATGAATGCCAAACTCAATATTTTCTTCCAGCGTCAGCCATGGAAACAGTCTTGATTCCTGAAAAATCATTCCCACTTCTACGCTTGGTTTCCCGACGCGGCGTTCGCCGACGTAAATTTCTCCTTCTGTCGGATTCTGCAATCCGCCAATCAGTTTCAGCAGCGTACTTTTTCCACATCCGCTTGTTCCAACAATGCTGATAAATTCACCCGGCTTAATATCCAGATTAATATGGTCAAGGACCAGCTCCTTCGCATTGTTGATTTCAAACTCTTTTGATATATTTTTAATTTTTAAATCTACAGACTTTTTTTCCATTTTATTCACTCTTCTCCTGTGCATTCCATCGAAGCAGAACCGTTTCTAACCATAACAGCACCATATCCAATAAAAATCCGACAACACCGATTACAGCCACGCCGACCAAAACCTGCGCAACATTGTAATATTGCCTTCCCTGCATGATCATATGTCCTACACCGGCAGACGCAGCGATCATTTCCGCAGTGACAACGCAGTTCCATGCCGAACTGATGCCCAGACGTATTCCGGTAAAAACAGACGGAAGGGATGCCGGCCATACAATTTTGACCAACACCTGAAAATGGCTTTTTTCCAGAATCTTTCCAACTTCAAGATATTTCGCATCGACATTTTTGATTCCCTGAGAGGTGTTCACGAGAATCGGCCAAAAACTTCCCACGGTAATCACCGCAATCTTTGGCGCCTCATCAATGCCGAGCCACAAAATGAAAAGCGGAATCCATGCGACCATAGGAATGGGACGAAGCGCTCCGACAATAAAACTTAACGATTTATTGACAAATGAAAATAATCCCGTAAGTATCCCAAGGAATAATCCTGCGCTTCCTCCAAGGACAAATCCTATCCCCACGCGCTTTCCGCTCACTATCAGGTTTTCCATCAAAGTCCCTTTGTCAATCAGACTTGTAAAAGTATTCCAAATCATTTTGGGAGAAGGGAGTGTTCTGGTATCCAGAGCTCCCGCATTTGCCATCAACTGCCATACAATAATGACGCCGATCGGTATCATCAATGGTACGACAACATTGTATAACAACTGCTTAATCTTTTTTTGAAATAACATAACTTTACACTCCTTACGCACGAAAAGAAGGTTCCAAGAACCTTACTTTTTCATATTTTGTGCTATTCACTTTTGAATACAGAATTTCTATTTTATAGGAATGGCAAAGCAGTTTTCTATAAAATAAAAATAGAAATAGTATGAAATACCGCGATTTCATACTATTTCCCTTCCCTCTATATGCTTAGCCCTCTATATCGGTATGATCATAATAAGATGTATTGATAAACTGATCAATGTCATCGGCTGACTTGATGACACAGTTTTCATTTGATGTATCCAACTGATTAGAAGAAATCAGAAAATCAATGGTTGCCTTAAAGGCATCAATTTTGTCATCGGTCAGTTTCACGTCTCTGTCTTCACAGTTTACGGAAGCAGAGGCGACTTTGGCATCGACGCCGGTATAATCTGCTAAAATATTAATTGCGTCTTCCGTATTCTCATCTGTATATTTTGCTCCCCTTGCAAGCCCTTCAAGAACTGCTGAGGTTGCTTCCGGATTATTCTTTGAAAATTCGGCATTTGCGGCAAACGGATTACAGAAATACTTGTAGTCTTTTGCCTCCACCTGTTTTCCGTTTACATCGTAAGTTCCTTCTCCGTCTGCAAGTCTGAACGCAATATCCTTTGTCTGCTGAATTCTCGGCTCCCAAACGGCAGCAGCGTCAATCTCTCCGGACTGCATTGTCGCAACCATGTCTCCCTGCTCCAGAGAAATGATTTCTACATCATCCTGTGTCAGGCCTGCATCTTCTAATACGATGTTTAAGAGATGTTCTGCATTACTTCCCAGAGTTAAACCGATTTTCTTTCCTTTCAAATCCTTGATTGTCTGAATCCCGGATTTTTTTGCTGCAATCACCGCAGTTCCGGTTTTCTGGGTTCGATATGTTCCAATGATTTCTGCCGGGCATCCCACAGCAATCGCGGAAATACATGGCTGATCTCCAAGGCAGCCAAACTCTAAGCTGTTGGCACTAAATGCTTCCATAATTGCCGGACCCGCATCAAACATTTTTAATGTCACTTTTGCGTCAATGTCTTTTTCTTTGAATACCTCATCAAAGAATCCTTTTTGGTATGCAACGATCGCTGAAATATCCGTATCCTGTACTCCAATCACAATCTCTTTTGTACTGTTTTCTTCTTTCGATTTTGAATCATTACCACAGCCATAAAACGTCATTGTTCCTAAAAGAAATACTGTGACCAATGCAACCATCTTTGTGAACATTGTTCTCTTCATTTTCTTTCTCCTCTGATTTCAAATAAATTGTTTTCTTGTGACAGACAAAATCTTACTATATGTTTTTCAGCTTGTCAATGATGATTTATAGATATTATAACTTTTTTACTATAATGCGCAATGGAAAGGCTTTTCTCCATGGAGTACCCTGACAATCTCACCTGCCGCTTCATAAGCCATTTTGTCCATGGAATCAATCGTATGTGCAGCATTATGCGGAGATAAGATCAGATTTTCAAGCGCAAACAGCGGATGATTTGGTTTTGGCGGCTCCTGTGCAAGAACGTCCAGGGCCGCGCCGGCAATCCGCTTGTTTTTCAGCGCCTGATACAGCGCAGTTTCGTCGACGCTTGCTCCCCGCGCTGTATTGATAAAAAATGCGCTCGGTTTCATCAGGGCAAACATATTTTCATTGACAATCTTCTCTGTTTCTTTTCTCAGAGGTGCATGAAAAGAAACAAAATCTGACTGCCTGAAGATATCTTCCATTGTTTCTGCTTCCGTCAAATAATCCGGTAATTTTTCTTCATGATGACTGCGGAAGACAATCACTTTCATATCAAGACCCAGCGCTGCTTTTTTTGCCACCAGGCTGCTGATTTTTCCATATCCGACCAGTCCCAGAACTTTTCCGGAAACGTCTGTCGTTTTTTTGGTATCTCTGGTCACCCAGTCGCAGGTCCTTGTATTTCTATCAAAAAACGGAATCTGTTTTGCACAGGAAAGCATGAGCGCAATGGTATGTTCTGCGACCGAATTGGAGTTTGCTCCCGGCGTTGTCGTAACCATAATGCCCAGTTCTCTGGCTGCCTCTAAATCAACATTGTCCAGTCCGACGCCATGTCTGGCAACGATTTTCAGATTTTTTCCTGCCTCCATGACATCCCGGTTGATCTCTGCTGTTCTTGCTAAAATCGCATCACAGTCCGGGACATGCCGGCAAATGTTTTCGATAGAATAATCATCTAAGTATACACATTCACAGTCATGGGATTCTAAATAATCGGTTCCTTTTTTCGACACTTCCTGTGGAATCAGCACTTTATATTTCATCGTTTTGACCTCCCGTAATCTCTTAATCTACATCCTCATTTTTTCTGCCGTAGTTTTTAAGCACTCTCACATTTTAGTGGATGTCTTTTTTCATGTCAACAAGCAGATTCCCAGACAGCAAAAAAGAGCCGGCAAAATGCCGACCCTTTTATGAGATTAAGAAACTTGCGGCAGAAACGGACTACCTGTTTATGCCGCTATATATTTAAGAACGGTGTTCTTAAATGTCTTTTTATTCTTCTTCCACCAGAGCTTCATACCCGGTATCGCCGGTACGCACTCTCATTACATCTTCAATATCGGAAACAAAAATCTTGCCATCGCCGACCTTTCCGGTATAGAGTGCTTTTCTGGCTGCTGCCACAACAAGGTTCGGATCAACTGTGGATACCACAATTTCAACCTTAACCTTCGGCTTTAAGTTCATGCTGACATTGACGCCTCGATACCGTCCGGTCTTACCTTTCTCGACACCGCAGCCCATTGCCTGAATAACCGTCATGCCGGTTACGCCGATTGCAGCCATCGTATCACGCAGTACCGTAAATCTGTCCTCGCTGCAGACAATCGTAATCTTGGTATATTTTCCACTGGCAGAACTTCCTGCCAAACTCAGGCTTGCCGGCTCGATGCCTGTAATATCCACCGGCCCTGCGCTTTCTCCCATATATGCCGGAGCAATCGGAAGGAAGTCCGCATATGCGGAAGAAAGACCATGTTCTGAAATGTCCATACCTGCAAGCTCATCTGCCTCTGATGCGCGGAGTCCGACAGTATGCTTAATAATCTGGAATACAATCGTCATCATCACTGCCGCATAAACATCAATTGCAACAATACCTAAAACCTGGATTCCCAGCAGTTTGAATCCACCGCCGTAGAACAATCCTGCATAAAATGAACCGTCTGCAAACGCTGCAACGTTCTGTCTGCCGGTTGCAAACAGACCGACTGCAATGGTTCCCCAGATACCGTTTGCCATATGTACACCAATTGCGCCAACCGGATCGTCAATCTTAAATTTCTTATCTAATACTTCTACAACAACATCTACCAAAATTCCTGCGACAGCGCCGATGACAACTGCGCCAAGCGCGTCGACAGATGCGCAGCCTGCAGTGATTGCCACAAGACCGGCAAGAGATGCGTTCAGACACATTCCGACATCAGGATATCCGTCCTTTACCCAAGTAAAAATCATACATACAACCGTTGCCACTGCCGGCGCGATGGTCGTATTCATAAAGATGGATGCAAGACTTGACGTATTGGTTGCTGCCGCGCCGTTAAATCCATACCAGCCGAACCAGAGAATAAATACGCCAAGCGCTCCTAAGGTTAAGGAATGTCCCGGAATCGCATTGACCTTGATTGTTCCATCACGATGTCTTGTATATTTGCCGATTCTGGCACCTACGGTAATTGCGCCGACCAATGCTGCCACACCGCCGACAGAATGGATTACGGCAGAACCTGCGAAATCTACGAAATGAAGCTGCTGCAGCCAGCCATGTCCGCCATAGTTCCATACCCAGCCTGCCTCAATCGGGTATACAATCAAACTGATCAACGCGGAATAAATACAATATGCGCTGAATTTTGTTCTCTCTGCCATGGCGCCGGAAACAATCGTTGCGGCTGTCGCACAGAATACCAGCTGGAATACAAATTGTGAATAATCAAAGTTGTCATAATTTGTAAAGATATCCAGATTCGGTACGCCGAACAGTCCCATGACATAATCCTCTGCCATCATCAGGCTGAAACCTAAAACAATATACATTATGGTTCCTATACAAAAGTCCATAAGGTTCTTCATAATAATGTTTCCGGCGCTCTTTGCTCTGGTAAATCCTGTTTCCACCATCGCAAAACCACACTGCATAAAAAATACCAGCGCCGCGCCGATTAAGAACCAGATTGCAAAACTGTTACCATTTGCAACCTCTAAAATCTCATCTGCTCCCATAATTTTTACCTCCAATAACTGATTACTATCAAGACGAAAAAAGGGAGCGGACATTTACGTCTGCTCCCTTGCATTTCGTTCAACAGTGAGTAGTATAGCACGATTATTTTCTTTTTCAAGAAGCCTTTCGGATTTACTTACAAAATTAACGCCGGATTTAATCATATAAAGTCTAAACTTACAAAAATAAACCTTATACTTAATAAAAATAATGCAGGGTTTGTCTAATATCGTTTTTATGCAAACCCTGACATTATTTCTTTAATATACAACCATTATATCGCTTCTTTTGTTCTGCGATAAATTCCCTCGCTGTCCAAACCGAACTCTTTTAACAGCTCCAGCGCCGGTCCCGAATGTCCATATACATCCTGAATTCCGATTTTTGTCACAGGCGTCGGGAGTTTCTCCGACAGCACATCACAGACTGCGCTTCCCAGACCGCCGATAACGGAATGTTCTTCTACGGTTACCACTTTTCCCGTCTTCTGCGCGGAAGTCAAAATAATCTCCTCGTCTAACGGCTTAATCGTATGAATATTGATAACCTCTGCGTCGATGCCATCCTGCTCCAGTTTTTGCGCTGCCTCTAAAGCCATAGAAACCATCAGTCCGGTAGCGGCAATCGTGACATCGCCGCCCTCTTTCAGAAGCACTCCTTTTCCTAATTCAAACCGATAATCTTCACGATTGATGATTGGTGCGGCAAGCCGTCCAAATCTCAGATAAACCGGTCCCTCCATTTCGTATGCCGCTTTTACTGCCTGCCTTGCCTCAATGTCGTCAGAAGGATTGATAATCGTCATTCCCGGTATCGTCCTCATCAGCGCAATATCCTCATTGCACTGATGGGTTGCCCCGTCTTCGCCTACGGATATTCCCGCATGTGTGGCGCCGATTTTCACATTCAGATGCGGATATCCAATCGTATTGCGCACCTGTTCAAAAGCGCGTCCAGCCGCGAACATGGCAAACGTACTCGCAAACGGTACTTTTCCGCAGGTAGAAAGTCCTGCCGCAATGCCCATCATATTTGCCTCTGCAATACCGCAGTCAATATGCCTTTCAGGAAATACCGCCTTAAATTTACCCGTTTTTGTCGCCTCCGCCAAATCCGCGTCCAGCACGATTAAATTTTCATGTTCTTTTCCCAATTCTACCAAAGCAGTTCCATAACTGTCTCTGGTCGCAATCTTTTTTACTTCCGGCATAATGCTTCACCTGCTTTCTTTAGTTCTTCCATTGCTGTGAGATATAAATCGTCTTTTGGCGCTGAACCATGCCATTGAACTTGATCTTCCATATAGGAAACGCCTTTTCCTTTTACAGTATTCATAATAATGGCGGTCGGTCTGCCTTTCGTCTCCCTCGCATTTTTCAGCGCTTCCCTGATTTCGTCAAAGTTGTGTCCGTCTATCATAAGCACATGGAAATGAAACGCCTCAAATTTCTTATCAAAAGGATATGGGGAGCAGACCTCCTCAACCGTCCCGTCAATTTGGAGATTGTTGTTGTCCAAAATCACAACCAGATTGTCCAGTTTTCTGGCGCCTGCAAACATTGCCGCTTCCCAGACCTGGCCTTCTTCGCTTTCCCCATCTCCAATCATCGTATATACGCGGTAATCCGCCTGATCGAGTTTTCCTGCCAGCGCCATTCCGACCGCTGTGGAAATTCCCTGTCCCAGAGAACCGGCGGACATTTCTACGCCCGGCGTGTGTTTCATATCCGGGTGTCCCTGAAGATAGGAGTCCGGTTTCCTTAGGGTTTTCATATCTTCCTTTGGGAAAAATCCTTTTTCCGCCAGCACCGCATAAAGCGCCGGAGCCGCATGTCCTTTTGAGAGGACAAACCGGTCGCGGTTTTCTGCTTTTGGATTTTTTGGATTTACCCGCATTTCTTCAAAATAAAGAAATGTCATCATATCTGCCGCCGACAGCGAGCCGCCCGGATGTCCGGATTTTGCGCTATGGACGCCTTCAATAATATTCTTCCGTACTTCATTTGCAATCTTTTCCAGTTCCAAATTTTTCATTTTCATATCCTTTCATTTTATGAAACATTTTCCTCGCGCAGGTTTTGTTTCCCCAGATTATTTATCTGAAGTTCTTTTCCACCAGAAGGACAAGATCATTCTCATTTTTTTTCTGCTTAAACAGTTTTCTTCTGTTTCGATGGATGGCATCGTCTAAAATGCTTTCCACATCTTCCTTTCCGATTCCCTTATGCGCTCCAAAGCAGTCATCAATTGCTTTATAAAATGCCAGACTTGCCAGTTCGTCCATGGCATAGCCCTGTTCCATGGCATATTTTTTCCCGTAATTGACCCACTCCTTGATGTCGTATTCCCGGATTTGTATAACATAATTAAACACTTCGGAAATTCGCGGAGTTTTCGTGATGATATCCTGCATCTTACTGGTATCCCCTTCCAGGATAATCAGCATATCATCTGTAAACATTCCGGCTGCATCAATCACTTCACTAACTGTCATAATTCCCAGTTCATGGGCATTTTCAACAATGAGGTCGCATCCAATCAGCTTGCTTAAAGAATTTTTAAATCCCCTGCGGTTTAATGCGGACGCCTGAACTTTGGCAAGTTTTCTGTTTCTTCTTCCGCGCTTTTTGTTCACCAGTTTGATCAATTCAATCGCAAGCGTTGTTTTTCCGGTTTTTTCCTCGCCAAGAATAATAACGTTTCCTTCTGTCGATTTTCCATCCGGCGTATATAAATCAATTAAATCTTCAATCGTCTCCCGAATGGATTCCTCTAATCCTTCTACATTCAAATAGTTTTTAAAGACAGACATCTCTTCTTCTGAGAGCGTAACTCCCGGTTCTGCTATTTTAATCTCTTTTGGCTGTTTCTCCGGTTTCTGTTCTCTCTGCTCTGCCGGTTCTGTGATCATCGTTTCGGCAGAAGTGACATCTGACAGTTCTTCTGTCTGTTTTTCCTCTTTATCCGGAGTTGACACTGTTTCTTCCGGTGTAGATTCTTCTGCTTCTTCCTCTTTCTGTGTCCAATCTACTCCCGAAAGCACTTCTACATTTGCAGAAAAATTCTGCGTTGAAGATAAATCGTTCGTTTCTGCATCTTTCCTGACAGGGTCATCCGTATCTTCCATGGAATCTTCTGCCGGTTCCGGCTGATTTTCTTCCACATCGCTCTCCGGCTGGTTTTCTGGTTCCTGCAAAGTATCCGCAGGTTTTTCCGATTGAACTTCCATTTCTTCTAATTGGACATCCGCTCTTTTGGATTCCTCCTCTAATTCGTCCAACCCCGCATCAATCTTTGCCAGTTCCTCTTCTATTTCCTTGTTTTCTTCATTGCCGGCTTCTTCGATAATCGTTACCGCCTGCAAAACAGTTTCCTCTTTCAGGATTCCTCTTGACTGAAGCTGTTTTAAGATATCACGGATATCTCCCAAATTGTGAACTTCCGGAAGTTCTTCTTCCGTCTCCGGTAAAGATTCTGCTTTCTGCTCTTTTTCTATCTCCGGCAAAGAATCTGTTTTCTGCGTTGTTTCTTCCTCGGCAAGATTTTTCGAAGGTTCTTCTTTCATTTCCTGTACGGAATCAGACGCTGAAGATTCTGATTTCTGAGGAATTTTCTGAAACGGAATACTTCCAACGGCTATTTTCGTAGCCCCCTCGTCTTCATGAATATTTTCTTCCTTAATTTCAACCGCTTTCATTCCTTCTGCCACAACAGCCTGAATGTCTACCGTATCAAATTCAGAACCATCTCCGGTTCCAATCTGAAGGTCATCAAAATCATCCAGCTGAGGAGTTTCATCAATCTCTTCCATCTCCACCGGTGAATGTTCTTCCTGATTTTTTGCGGAAATCTCTACTGTGTCTTGTGATTTGTCAAAATCCTGTTCTTCTGAAGATTTTTGTTCTTCTGGAAATTCCTGTTCTGATGAAGATTTTTGTTCTATGGAGAACTCCTCGTTGGATGAATCTTCTTGTTTGAATGATGACTCCTCTTTCGATGCGTCTTCCAACCGCTTCTGTTTTCCTTCTGCATATTTCTGTTGCTGCGTGCCGGACAGCGGTTCATAAAGTTTTTTCAATTCCAGCGCTTTCAGGACATATTTTCCTTCAGCAAACCAGAGGCTGATCTCATCACATAAATCAACACACTTTTCTTTGTTTCCATCCAAATGATATAGTTTTGCCAATTCGTACGCCCATTTTTCTTCCATATCGATATTGACATATTCTTCTAAGATTTCAATTTGCTTTTCCAACGGCTCCTTTTTTGCTTTGGCCATTTTATATTTTAATATATATCTTCCGGAATCCCGCGGAGCCATTTCCACAAAATCCTCGTAAAATTCTTCTGCGTCATCAAATTCTTTCGTCTTAATGGATATCAGGCATAACCGATACGCCAGCTGTCTTCCCGAATTTGTATTCTCGTACGCTGTCAGCAATGCATCCTTTGCTTTCACATATTCATGATTCAATTGATACACTTCTGCAATCATACTGAGCAGATTATTGTCTCTGATTTTTCTCAAATCCAGCTCGTCAGCAATTTCCATTGCCTGTTCGTAATCATGCTGATGGACTGCCGCCCTTAATGCTTCAATTCTCAAAATTTGTTCATTCCTATCCATTTGACTTCCTCTTTTTCTTTTTGCAAACTCATTTCCTAAACAACTGTGCGCCCCTGCAATGCGCGAAGCAAAGTTACATTATCAATATACTCTAAATCTCCCCCGACCGGAACGCCGCTGGCAATCCGGGTCACTTTTATATCCAAAGGCTTTACCACCTTGCTGATATACATTGCCGTCGCCTCTCCTTCCACGCTGGAATTTGTGGCAATGATTACCTCATGGACATCTCCTTTCAGGCGTTCAAATAACTCCTTTAAACGAATATCATTTTGTCCAATTCCCGCCATCGGATTGATGGCTCCGTGAAGCACATGATAAACTCCCTGATACTCACCGATTTTTTCATATGCCGCCATGTCTTTTGTGGTCTCCACCACCATAATCGTTTTGTGGTCTCTCTGCCTGCTGCTGCAGATCGGGCAGAGTTCCTGATCAGTCAATGTGCAGCAGCATTTGCAGTACTTCACATGCTCTTTCGCCTGTACCATGGATTCTGCCAGTGCGCCAACCTGTTCTTTTGGCATGTCCAAAATATGAAAGGCAAGCCTTCCTGCCGTCTTTGGTCCAATCCCGGGAAGTCCTGACAGTTCCTCTATTAACTTTGTTATATAACCGCTATAATAATCCAAAGCCTTATCCTCTTTCTAACAAATCTTCGTTTTTAGAATAAGCCCATTCCCATGCCGCCGGTAATTTGAGACATCTTCTGCGTGGACATCTCGTCCATCTTGCGGATTGCCTCATTGACCGCAGCCATAATTAAATCCTCCAGCATTTCAATATCTTCCGGGTCAACGACCTCCTCGTCCAGTTTAATCTTTGTAATTTCTTTTGTACCGGAAATCGTAACCTCTACGGCTCCCCCTCCTGCTGTCGCAGTATATTCAGACTGCTCCAATTCCGCCTGCGCTTCCTCCATCTGCTTTTGCATCTTCTGCGCCTGCTTCATCAGATTATTCATATTTCCCGGCATTCCTCCCGGAAATCCTCCTCTTTTTGCCATTTAAAAATCCTCCTCTTCCACATTCATATTAATATGACTGATTACTTCCTGATAATAATCATTGAAATTCTGATTGTTTTCCAATAATTTGAGTTCTACCCGCACCTGCTTCTTGATTTCGTCACTGATAATCGAATTAATCATCTCTACAACTTCTGCTTTGTTGCAGGCGCCGTATGCAGTAGCTGAATTTTCATCAAAGACGATCAACAGCGTATTTTCCCCTTTGACGCTGAATCTCGCTCTGCTCAAAAACTGTCTGTACGGCTGCGGAACAAACCGCTGTACTTTATTCCAGTTGTTTGCTACCATCTGCACATCTTCGGGAATCGCCTGTTCCCAGACTTTTTTCTGCTTTGGCGGTTTATTCTGCGCCGGCTTTTGTTTTTCCGAAACTACAACCGGCCTCTGTTCTATTTTCTGCTCTAACAATGCAATCCGATTTTGAAGTGAAGCGGTATCCTGCTCCATGGACGGCTGATTTAATTTGATCAGCGCGATTTCAATTAAAACTCTCTTTTGAGAGGAATACTTCATCTGTCCCGACAATTCTGATAACACCCGGATATACCGCATGATAATATGAATCTCGACCATTTCTGCTTCTTTTTTCAACGATTCCAAACGTTCCAAAGAAGCGTCAATAAAATCTTCCGGCGCGCCATCCGATGTTTTGACCAGCATGAGGTTTCTCAAATACCAGATAAAATCATTGACAAACTGTCCCGGCTCTCTGCCCTGCATCATCATTTCATCAAAAATCTGGATACTTTCCACGGTATTGCCGGAAATAATGCTTCGCGTCAACCGGCTGAAGATTTCCTGATCTACCGCGCCTAAAACATCCAGTACATTTTCATATGTCAGGTTTTGCCCCAGATAAAATGCGATACATTGATCCAGCAGACTTAATGCGTCTCTCATAGAACCGTCCGCTGCCTTTGCCACATAGCGCAGCGCCCGCTCCTCCACCTGAATGGATTCCTTTTGCGTCAGTTCTTTCAACCTTTCTGCAATCGTGTCGATTGAAATCCGTTTAAAATCATAACGCTGGCATCTGGATAAAATCGTAATCGGAATTTTATGCGGTTCCGTCGTCGCCAGAATAAATACGACATAAGATGGCGGTTCCTCCAACGTTTTTAACAGCGCGTTAAAGGCGCCAATGGACAACATATGAACCTCGTCAATAATATAGACCGTATAACGGCCATTGGAAGGCGCATATTGGATTTCTTCCCGAATCTGCCTGATATTGTCTACTCCGTTATTGGAAGCCGCATCAATTTCAATCACATTCATCGCCCTGTTTTGCAAAATGGCTCTGCAGGTATCGCACTCATTACAAGGACTCCCCATAACCGGATGTTCGCAATTGACTGCGCGGGCAAAAATCTTGGCCACGCTTGTTTTGCCGGTACCTCTTGTTCCACAGAAAAGATATGCGTGGCCTATTCGATTTGCACTAATTTGATTTTGCAGTGTCTGTACAATATGCTCCTGACCCTTTACTTCGTCAAAAGTAACGGGTCTGAATTTTCTGTACAATGCTGTATAGGACATGACTTCTCCTTCCTGTCGTTTCAGGCATCGTTTTTTGAATACACCTTTGGAATTAATTATATAATAAAATCGGTTTAAAATAAAGTATAAAGCAGGGGAAAAATAAAAAAACAGTTCATTGTCAACGATGAATCATTGAGCAATGTCTGTTTTTATCGTTTGTCCCTCAGCTACCCTGATAGACTTAATGAACCACGCAGTCTGCTTTGTGAATATTCCATAAGCGTTACCTTTACAGTTAACTCAGTTCAGGCGCCCTCATGTCACTCAAAGATGTCTGCTTAGTGCTGCTACATTCCTGTCCTGACACGGTTCACAGGTCCCTGATGCATGAGACCCAAACGTCAACATCACTTATAAAGGGCAGCCCTACAAAATAGACCCGAGGCAGACCAACACCCCTGCTATAGCGGATTGCAGGTAAAGGACACCGCTAACTTCCCGGCTGCGTGGAAGTATAGTATACCCCACCTGCTTTTTCTTTGTCAAGAACTAGTCTTTCTTTCTCAGGCTTTTGAAAAAATCAGTCAAAAGGCGACTGCATTCGTCTTCTAAAATTCCTGTTTCGATATCCACCTGATGATTAAACTGCTCTACCTGCAGCAGATTCATGATGGAACCGGCGCAGCCTGCTTTGGGATTCATACAGCCGATATAAACCTTTCGGATGCGTGCCTGAACAATCGCTCCGGCGCACATCTGACACGGTTCCGTGGTGACATAGAGTTCACAGTCATCCAGTCTCCAGTCACTCAGTTTTTTACTTGCCTTTTTAATCGCATTCAGTTCGGCATGCGAGAGTGTATTTTGATCAATCATGCGCCGGTTATAACCGCGCCCCACAATTTGACCCTGAAACACAATTACGCAGCCGATAGGCACTTCTCCGATTGCCGCGGCTTTTTTTGCCTGTCGGATTGCCTCCCGCATATATTTTTCTTTTTGTTCCATAAATCCCTCGTCTATTTTCCGTCAGACATATATTTGCCAACGACGTCCCAAATATCGTCGGACTCCTGCGTCAGACACCAGTAGGCCGCTCCGCCCAGAGAATACTGATTCATCAATTCAAATCTGGACGCAACTGAAGTTTTGTCTTCCAGCCAAATAAGAATCAGGTCTTTCCCTTCTTCGTATGATACAAAATTCTGTCCGGTTTCTTTATTGAAAACTGACGATGCGCCAGCGTCTTTCACAAGCCGATTTGCCGTATCCATTGTGACATCCTGACTGGTCAGATAATAATTTCCATTGACGGAATCCTTGACATATGTGCCGGAACCGTCGGATTTTTTCTCCGGAGTTTCACGCCACACCGTCGTATAAAACGGCATTCCATTGATAACGCGCGCCGCATCTTTCACCTGTGCCACGGTCTCTTTGATTGCGTTTTCCGTAAATGTCATGGAAGAAACGGAACCTGCGCCGTCTTCACTCGTGGCGTGTTCATCATAACTCATGACAATGATATAATCCGCCAGTTTTCCCTGCTGCTCTCTATCATAGTAGGCGTTTGCATCCGTCGGAACGTAATTGTCAATTGAGAGAACCAATTTATTTTTCCGGCATTGAATGGACAGTTCTCTTAAAAATTGTAAATAATCCTGCACCAGCGCTTCCGTCACATATTCAAAATCGATATTGATTCCGTCAACGTCATACTCTGTCGCATAGAAAATCAGGTCATTAACCATTTTCCGCCGAAGCGCTGAGTTTTGTAACACTTTTGGCGTCGCTTTTTTTCCTTTTTCGCTGGTATCATTTGCCATTGCCCAGACCTGAAGCCCGGCCGCGTGTGCAGTCTGCACATACTGCCTGTCTGCAAGGGACGAAATATTTCCTTTTGCATCCTGAAGTGTAAACCATGTCGGGGAGATGACGTTCAACCCCTTTGTTCCCTGAAGCTGGCTGGAAAGATTTGCATTGGCAGCCGCATTTGTCACCATGTTCCATACAAGGCTGACTTTTTGATCCATCGTAATATGGGTATATTCCCCGGCGTCACTTTGATAGGAGTGCTTCTCTTTTTTTTCATCATCTAATTCCGATACCGGCAGATACCCGATGAGTCCATCTTCTGTCCGGACATAATCCCAGTTTTTTGATTTTTGTATGATTGTCACGACCGAATCTTCCGGAATTTCAGTGACAATAAGGTTCTGATAGTCTCCTCCGGTACGCATATATTCATCGTCCTCAAGAACCATCGTCCGCACTTCCAGGCTAATACTGGTAATAGAGACGCGTCCCGGCAGGGAATCCTGTTCCTTGACATACTTGTAATCAAAGTCAATATACTTCCGGACAAATTTCAAATTCAGGTAACAGTTTCCACCATCTGTAAAAGAGGTCATAAAATCGACCGGTTCTCCATTGATACTGTCGCTTCCCACAGCGCTTTCATAAATCTCGGACGCATTGGTAAACATGACAAGGTTTTCATTTTGATCCCAGTAGAACCGCTCGTCAATATGTTCCATCACTGTGTCAAGGTTTAAAAATACCTCGTCTCCCCTTGCAATGGCGAAATCGTCACTGTAACCATCCTCCAGCGCCACTGCGACAGTTGTTCCTTCTCCTTCAATTGTATATTTATTTTCATCGTCATCGGTCAGTTTCATATACCAGAATGCGTTGACTTTTCCACTGTTCGTTTTTCGAAAAAGACTGCAGCCCGTCATCGTTCCTATCATGGAAATGCAGAGTCCTGCAGCAGCAATTTTTTTGACTGTTTTTTTCATTGATTTATCCTCCGGTCTTTATCTGCGCCGGCAGCAGTGTGCGCGGCGCCTTTCAATATCGTAAAAAGAGCCATACCACAGATGCATATGCTTTCTAGTATGGCTCGTACACTCATAGGGAATCCTAACTGATAAAAGGTCTAATGCCCTTCGTGATATATTTGTTTCAGTTGTTGTCCTGTCCTATTTTGTATTCGTTCTGGTATCAGTATATCATGTTGAAATGTAGTTGAAAACCTTTTTTGAAAAATGTCGACAAAAAAATCAAATTTTTTTATTGTTTAAACTTCTGTAATATTTTGTACAAATTTTTCGTATAAAATACAAGAGTAAGATATTTTTAAAAAATTATAGATGAAGCGGTCATCGAATCAATTCCAAAATTTTGTTGTTGCCTTTCATATCATCTTGTAATATATTACTAGCGTAAAACCTTTACACTATTTTTATTATTGGATATACTATTATTATAGACAATGATCCTGCGAATCTAGGAGGTGATTTTATGAAAATTGAAAAAATCAATGATAATCAGATTCGTTGTACCTTAAATAAAGAAGATTTAGAAGATCGCGATATTAAATTAAGCGAACTTGCGTATGGCACAGGAAAAACTCGCGAACTGTTTCAAGATATGATGCAACAGGCAAATGATGATTTTGGTTTTGAAGTCAATGACATTCCGCTCATGGTAGAGGCCATGCCGCTGGCTTCCGAGGGCATTGTTTTAGTTATTACAAAAGTAGAACGTCCCGAGGAATCCAGAGCTCATTTTTCGAATTTGTTTTCCAAAGAGTTTACGGATGATTTCTTTTCCCGCTTAGAAAACACAAAAATGGAATTAGAAGATTTTGAAGAGATTCATTCCCATTCTCATGAGGAATCTTCCCGTCAGACTTCCGAAGCGGAAGCAAATTCCTTGTTATACAGCATTTATGTGTTTGACTCCTTAAATGACATTATATCCGTAGCACAGCTGCTGGCACCTTATTACCATGGAGACAGTTCTGTTTACAAATCTCCGGTCAACGGAAAATATTATCTCTCCCTCTGTATGGAGGCGGATAATGAACATCTGGTGAACAAAATCTGCAGTGTTCTGACGGAACTTGGCCAGCGGGAAGAACCTTCCTATGCAAAAGAGTTGTTCTTTATCGAGCATTACGAAGAAATTATTGCGGACGATGCCATCAAAAAACTGGGAACGATCTAGATTTTCATAAAAATGAAAAGCGCCGGAAATTGAGACGGCCCCAAAAAATCTAACTTTTTGGGGCCGGTATAAACTCCGGCGTTTTTTTTATTGAAATTTTTGTGTATACATCAGTATAGCTGCTGCGACTGCAGCATTCAGCGATTCCACTTTCCCTTCCATCGGAATTTGAATCAGTCTGTCTGCCATTGCGGAAATTTCATCCGACAGTCCCTGCGCTTCATTGCCAATCAGAAAGGCGCAGTTCGAATCGAACGGTTCCCGATGGTACAACGTTCCCCGAAGATGCGCCGCATAGGTGGTAACGCCCTGCTCTTTCAATACGGCTACCACCGCAGCTAAATTGTCTGCGACTGTAAACGGAACACGGAAAATGGATCCCATCGTAGAGCGGACAACCTTTGGACTGTAAATATCCACACAGTCACGGCTCATAATGACGCCGGCAACTCCTGCGCCTTCTCCGGTGCGGACAATGGTTCCCAGGTTTCCCGGATCCTGAATACAATCCAAAACGATGATACAGCTTTTTTCACGGTTTCTTTTTTTTAGAATTTCCTCAACAGAATCGTGTTTTTGCCGGACCACTGCCAGAACTCCCTGCGGTGTTACCGTGTCGGAAATCTTTTTAAAGACCGCATCGCTTAAAATCAGATAGTCGTAAGATTTCAGTTCTTCGCTATGCTCTTTTTGAAAAGTTTCTGAAACATAGAGCTGAACCAGCATCCCGGCAGGAATTTCGCGAAACATTTTAAATCCCTCCACCACAAACTGTCCGGAGAGCCTTCGCGCTTTCGCTTTCTCTTTTAATTGTATTATCTTTTTGACCTGTTCATTTGATGCTGACGTAATGACCATACTGTTTCTAACGCATTCCTTTCCTCATCCCATTTTAATCGACAACCTTAACGCGCTCGCCGCCATAATGCTGTTTTAACTGCTGCAACAATTCTGTAGAAATTTCTACCCGATACTCTACCGGAAGTATTTTTCTCTGACGTTCTTTTACAAGATAAATGCACACCTTGTCACCACCACGGAACGTGCCAAGAAGACTCAGCAATTCCGCTTCCTGTTTCATATAATCTTCTTTATCGGTAAAAGCAATCCAGAGTTCTGACGGCATATTGGAAAATTCTGTAATGCTGTTTGCAATCACTTTCCCGTCTGCCTGTTCTTCAATACTTGCTTCTCCTGAAATAAAGAGTTTTGCTCCTTCCTGCATCAGGTTTCTGTTTCGTTCAAACTGTCGCGGAAAAACAATAATCTCAATCGTTCCAACCAAATCTTCCAGTGTCAGAAATGCCATCTGGGAACCGTTCTTTGTAAATTTTTTTGTGACCGCAGTAACAATGCCTCCGACCGTCACTCTGCTTTTATCCGGTATTTTTGGATCTTCCCCCTCTTCCGGCTTTGCAAAATCCACGGACATATTCGTAATATGTTTGCGCCACTTTTGTTCCTGCGCCTGCAGCGGATGGCCGCTGACATAAATATCTAAAACTTCTTTCTCGAATTCCAGTTTCTGCTCATCTTCATACTCGCCCACTTCAGGCATCTGGATTTTGTAAACCTGTTTCGATTGTTCGTCCGCAAAATCAAACAGACTGACCTGTCCTTCCATCGTATCTTTCCTGCTCTGGCTGATGCCGTCAAGGATCTGGATATAAACCATCATCATCTGTTTTCTGGTCGCGCCGAGCGAATCAAAAGCGCCCGCTTTAATCAGATTTTCAATGGCGCGCTTGTTGATGCCGAGTCCCACCGCTCTTGTGATAAAATCTTCTAAATCAAGAAACGGACCGTTCTTTTTACGTTCTTCGACAACATTGTCTATCACGCTTTTTCCAATGCTTCTGATTGCCGTCAGACCGTAACGGATAGCCTTTCCCTGCGCAGTAAACCCGCTGCCGCCGGAATTGATATCCGGCGGGAGAATCTCGATTCCCATCGAGCGGCAGGAATAAATATATTCGCTTACTTTTCCTGTCATTCCCATCACGGAAGTCAACATTGCCGCCATAAATTCTGTCGGATAATAATATTTTAAATAGGCGGTTTGGTACGCCACCACGGCGTACGCCGCCGCATGCGATTTATTAAAAGCATACTTTGCAAAATCGGTCATTTCGTCAAAAATTTTATTGGCAATACCCTCGGAAATCCCATTTTTAATACATCCATTGACCCCTGTTTCCTCGTCGCCATAAACAAAAATCCGGCGCTCTTTTTCCATCACATCCTGTTTCTTTTTTGACATGGCACGTCGGAGCAGATCGCTTCGGCCTAAGGAATAACCTGCCAGATCCCGCACAATCTGCATAACCTGTTCCTGATACACAATACATCCATAGGTCGGCTCCAAAATAGGAATCAGCTGCGGGCAGTCGTAGGTAACCGATTCCGGATTGTTTTTCCCTTCCAGATATTTCGGAATAAAGTCCATCGGTCCCGGACGGTACAGAGAAATCCCTGCAATAATATCTTCCAGACTCTGTGGTTTTAATTCCCGCATGAAACTTTTCATACCGCCGCTCTCCAACTGGAAAATTCCTTCGGTATTTCCGGTTCCAATATAAGAAAGTACTTTCTTATCATCATAATCAATCAGATTCAGATCTAAATCTACTTTCTGATTTTCTTTCACGAACCTTAATGTATTTTGAATCACAGTCAGATTTCGCAGTCCTAAAAAGTCCATTTTCAAAAGTCCGAGTTCTTCGAGTGTTGTCATAATATACTGCGTCGTGATAGAACCGTCCGTTGCCCGTGACAGCGGCACATATTCATCAACAGGATTCGCGCAGATGACAACTCCCGCCGCATGCATGGAGGCATGCCGTGGCAGTCCCTCCAAACGTTTGGACATATCGATCAGGTACCTGACCTGTTCGTCGCTGTCATAGAGTTCCTTGAGTTCGCGATTTTGTTTCATCGCAAGATCCAAAGTCATATGCAAATCGTTTGGAATCATTTTTGATATATTATCACACTGCGCATACGGCATATCCAGTACGCGTCCGACATCGCGGACAACGCCTCTCGCTTTCAGCGTACCAAATGTAACAATCTGCGCCACATGATCTTTTCCATATTTTTCTCCCACATAGTCAATGACTTCCTGCCTGCGCTCAATACAAAAATCGACGTCGATATCAGGCATGGAGACACGTTCCGGATTTAAGAACCGCTCAAACAGCAGGTTGTATTGGATTGGCTCAATATCCGTAATTTCGAGACAGTAGGACACAATACTTCCCGCCGCAGACCCACGTCCCGGGCCGACTGCAATGCCATGAGATTTTGCATAATGAATAAAATCCCACACAATCAGAAAATATTCGATATACCCCATGTTTTTAATGGTGTTCAGTTCAAAATCCAGTCTCTCCTGAAGTCGCTCTGCAGTCATTTCATCATTTTCCACCGCTTTTCCCTGAAATACCGGATATCTCTTATGGAGTCCCTGCTCACAGAGTTCTTTTAAATAAGTCCATGGCGTGTAGCCCTCCGGCACCGGGAAATTCGGAAGTTTTGTCACGCCGAATTCAAATGTCACGTTACACCGTTCTGCTATTTTATGCGTATTTTCCAGCGCCTGTGGTGCATATGGAAATAACTGCGCCATTTGTTCCGGAGATTTTAAATAGTACTGACCGCCTTCGTAACGCATACGGTCCTCATCCGCCTTTTTCTTTCCGGTCTGAATACAAAGAAGAATATCATGTGCCTCCACATCATCTTCATAAGTGTAATGCACATCATTGGTACAGACCAGTTCTACGCCGGTATCCCTGCTTAGACGCATCAGCTGCTGATTCACTGTCTTCTGCTCCGGAATTCCATGATCCTGCATCTCCAAAAAATAATTATTTTCTCCAAAAATATCCAGATATCTTAATGCGGTTTCCTTTCCCTTTTCGTAATCCCCTTCCGCTAAATGCCGCTGTACCTCGCCGGCAAGGCAGGCGCTTAGACAAATCAGCCCTTCATGATATTCGGAAAGCACCTCATAGTCCACGCGGGGTTTGTAATAAAAGCCCTCGACAAATCCCTTAGAAACAATCTTGCATAAATTTGCATACCCCTGATTGTTTTCCGCGAGCAAAATCAGATGGTAATATTTCTGCTCATTTTCGCCTTTTTCTTTATTAAAGCGTGAACCGGGTGCCACATAAACCTCACATCCGATAATCGGTTTGATTCCAACATCATTCGCCGCGCGGTAAAAATCAATCACACCGTACATCACGCCATGATCCGTAATCGCCAGACTATCCATTCCCAGTTCTTTGGCACGCTTTGTAATTTCTTTAATTTTGCTTGAACCGTCCAGCAGACTATATTCTGTATGGACATGCAGATGCGTAAAGTTCATTTTTTTCTCCTGTATCTGACAAAACCCCTGAAAAGGGTATCAAAAATAATTTTAATCCGTCGCTGTAAAAACATCTCTAAAATTATATCATGTTGTCCGTTCTGCTTCCACCTTTGTTTTTTTCTGATTTCTAAATTATATCATCTCGACTGCCGTCTCGATGAGGATACTCGTCAAATCTCTCTTGACGCAAGCGTCATCGAGATTTTCCTCGTCATTATATCATCTCGACTGCCGTCTCGATGAGGATACTCGTCAAATCTCTCTTGACGCAAGCGTCATCGAGATTTTCCTCGTCATTATATCATCTCGACTGCCGTCTCGATGAGGATACTCGTCAAATTTCTCTTGACGCAAGCGTCATCGAGATTTTCCTCGTCATTATATCATATCAGCAAAAATAAACATATAAAATTTCTTTTTCCCATGCAAAAACCGGAACTGTCTGCATGACCTCATACAGATAGTTCCGGTTTTATCATTTTCCATCAGCCTGTCATATCGACGCCGCCAAATACGTATCCATCAATTTTACCGGATTAAATCATTTTGTATCTGAATTCATTATTGGTCGCATAGGACATTCCCAATGAATTTTTTTTGCAGTAAAGCGTCAGCCTGTAATCACATTCGGCAAATGCAGAAGTATGGATAAAGAATAATGTACTTGGCAGCACTACTTTTTTCAGTTTTTTGCAGCCATGAAAAGCGCTCCTGCACACTCTGCTGACTCCGTTTTCAATCGTTACTTTATTCAGATTGTCACATTCCCAGAAGCAGGCAATCGCTACCTGATAAACAGAACCCGGAATTGTAATCTGCGTAATATTATTACAGTTTTCAAAAGCGCACGCCTCAAGCGTAGTCACTGTATTTGGAATATAGATATATGACGCCTTTGAATTTTGGAAGGAAGACGCACCAATCGTCGTAATTCCTGACGGAACTGCAATTGTTCCGGTTCTTCCCTGCGGACATGCCACTAAAATTGTGCCGGTTTGGTCGGCAAGCATTCCATTCAGCGTCTTATAATTCGGATTGCTTCCTGCATTATACGCATTGATTTTAGAACAGCTCGCAAATGCTTCCCCATTAATTTTCCGTACCTGATTTGGAATCACAAAGGTTCCCGTTTTTCCGCCCGGCACAACCAGCAGTTCTTTTTCCGCTTTTCCTAACAGACAATTATCAACCGCCTCATAAACCGGATTGTCTGCCGCCACCTGTATTGTTATCAGGGACGGACAGCCTGAGACTGCGTTAGACTGGAAGGTCGTAACATGATTGCCAATCAAAACTGACTTTAGGTATTTGCAGTTTTTGAAAGCCCAGTAATCCACGTTTCTGATATTCGATCCCAGCACTACGTTATCTAAAGCGCAGTTTGTAAACGCTCCGTACTCAATATCTTTCAGAGAAGCCGGGAATGAAATATTTGCCAGTTTTTTACATTTTGAGAATGCCGCCTCGCCGATTACAGCAACTTTCGTTCCAAATCTGACTGTTTTTAACTGCTCACAGTTTTTAAAAGTCTCATCTCTGATATAAGTCACATTGTTTGAAATTTTAATTTCCTGCAATCCTGATGCATCTTTAAAAGCTTTCCTTTTAATATTTTCAACAGTATCCGGAAGGAGAATCTTTTCCACATAAGAGTCAGAAAATGCCTCCTTGTCAATCACAATGACTCCCGTCGGAACAGACAACTCCCTGAGGGATTCTGTTTCCGCTATAAAACGTTTTGGAAGTTCTTTCAGTTTGGAGGACAATTTCAGGCTTTCCAGACTGTTACAGTCCTGAAAAGCGCTTTTTCCAATATCACGGACGCTGTCCGGCATCGTAAACTTTTTGAGCGCAGTGTCTTCAAATGCGCATTCCCCAATAGACTGCAGGTTAGAACCCACTTTAATTTGAGATAAAGAGGTACACCAGTGAAACGTTTGAAACGGAATTTTTTTTGCTTTCCAGACTACTTTTTTCAGTTTACGGCATTCCTCAAATACAGCGGGCCCGATATTTTTTACATGGGAACTGATGGTAACAGACCTGAGTTTCGTCTGGCTGAAAGCGCACGCGCCGATTGTTTTCACTGATTTTGGAATCGTTACGGATCTGAGCGCCGTCTCGTCAAAAGCGTACGCGCCGATTGTTTTCACTGAGTTTGGGATGGTTACGGACTTCAGATACTCCATATCATAAAAGCAATATTTACCTATTTTTGTAATTCCATCTCCGATTTCTACTTTTTTAATCTCCAATAAGTTCCATGGGTCCGGCCAATATTTTGACGGACTGACCAATTTCCCATGTCCCTGTATTTTTAATATTTTTGTACTCTTGTCATACGTCCATGTGGCATATTTTCCACACTTTCCACTTGTCGGGACATTTTTCTTACTTTTTGCCTGCACAGCCATAGACATGGATAAGGTCAGGACTGCCAGAATAAATAACCAACTGATTTGTTTGATGACTCTTTTCATTGTTCTTTTTCCTTTCTTCTGCACAGGTGATACGATTGAGATCCCTGTTGTGTTTCATATTATTGAAACGCTGCTTTTGAAAAAAATATTTCAGTAAGAAAAAATTTTTTCAGCATATTCTGTGTACGACACCAAAACCGGATTTTACCGTCTTTTACAACGTCAATCCGGCTTTATATTAGAGCAATTCCAGTAAAGCAGGAATATCATTCTTTAACGTTTCAAACACAATGTTCAAATCAACATTACCGTAATCATGCACAATTCGATTTCGCAGTCCATATAATGCGTTCCATGGAATATTTCCTCTTGTCCGCTTAAATTCATCTGTAAGTTTTCTCGCGTTTTCAGAAATTTGAATCATACGAAAAAGCATGGAATCTAATAATACCTCGTCGGCATTAAGTTCTTCTATGTCTACGTTTTCCATGTGTTTCGATATAAATTCCAAATCCTGCTTTATTTTCTGAATATAATAATTATCATTTTTCACGTTATCCATATAGTTTAATCCCCTCTTTTAATATTTCCTGAGTCAGTTCCAGATTATCTCTCAGTTGATTGACATCTAAAACATCTACTTTCTTATGAAGAACATTTCTTAGTTCTTCAACCAGCCCATAAAATTTTATACCTTTAATATTTGCTGAAATCAGAAGATCCACATCACTGGTCGGAACTGCCCTATTCTTGGCATAAGAACCAAAGAGATAGCAAAATTCAATCTCATATTTTTCAAACACCTGTGCGCATTTCAGTCTTATATCTTCCACGTCCAAAACGCCATGGTTTTCATCAATGGGATTTATCTGTTTCAATTTTTCCACAATATAATTGTATTTTAATGTACCCGATTTATTAGTATCATTTTCATAGGTCTTATAAGACCGGAGAGAAATTCCCACCAATTCTGAAACCTGCTTTTGCGTCATTTTCTTTTCTATTCTTAATTCTTTCAAACTTTCCATTCTTTGCACCTCTCAATTAACTTTAGTGCAAATTTTGCACTTTGTCAATTTAAAAATGCAAATTTTGCACTAAAATGAAATTAAAATATCCATTTTATTATCTCATACAGGCGGAAAAATATGCTATATTTCCCATGAAGAAACAAAGGAGTACGCCGAAGCGTACTCCCGTTGTGAGAAAAACATATAATGAATAACTTATTACCATTTTAAATCAATCACTAATGCTGTTGCATTGGTATAGTGAAGTAATGTACTCTGGTCATTGACATCATCATAGCAGAATCCATAAGCAAGACTATTTACGGAATTTTCATGCCAGAATCTTGAATACCAGTTATAAGTGCTGTTTTTATAATAAGCTCCCGGATTGTTATAGTTTGCAGGGTCTGTTGCAACACCTCTGTTGAATGCTGCGCAAAGCTGTGCTTCAATAACAAGCTCCGTAGAGTTTCCTCTGTTAAAGTTTCCTTTTCCTTCTAATACATCCTGTGTCGTTGGCTTGTAAACATAGTAGGTTCCGCCATCTCCTGCTTTGTGGAATGTCATAACGTCTCCGGATACTCTACCTGTAAATGTACCTGCTTCACAACTGAACACCAAATCCTGTGTAGAATACTTATTCCAGAATTCGTTGATATAGTTTTCAAAATAATTTGCATAAGCCTGACCTTCGTTAAAGGTTTTCTTGCATGGCGCCATGATTCTCTTGTCATCCACCAGAGTCTTCCATTCAGAAGGTGCGTTGGTTTTAAATTTATTAAAGATATCTGTTCTTGTTCCAACGTCGCCGACAACTTTATCATATGTCGGATAATCTCCCGGTCTGTTGTCGAAACCGCCTGTTCCGTAAAGTCTTGTAACCATTGGGAAACTGAAGAAATCAACGCGGGTTGTATTGCCCCAGTATTCTCTTCCTGTCACGGTAAACTCCGCAAATTCAAAGAGTACATCCTGGTTCGGGTCGGAAGTATTGTTCAGGTCAGGACCTGCATATCCTACTCTTCCGTCTGCCGCCATGTTAAATGTGATGTAGACAGGAGAACCATAACTTAAGTACATTCTTCCTGAAACAATACTTGGCAGATATACCCAGTTCTTTTCTGAAAGCGGGTGGCAGATGTCTGCACACATTCTTCCATTCTTTTCAATGGTATTCATTCCTGTATTTGCAGGAACTAAATTTCCGTTTGTATCTAAATAGCAGAGCTGATTGCTTGCATTATATCCAAGTACACACCAGTAAATCTGATTATCTGAATATTTTCCGTTTGTCTTGTTGTTCAACTGCAGGAACATTTTATCATTAACCGGAATATCATTCCGAAGCGATGGTTTATCCACACCGGATACTGTTCCGTCGGATGCCTGCGGCTTTGTTGTTGGTTCCGGCGCTTTTGTTGCCGGCTCAGATGCCGCGCCGCCTGCAACTGTTACAGAAAGTGTTGTCTTTGCTGATTCTTTAGAACCGCTGACAGTCGTTACAGATACGGAATGTGTTCCTGCTGAAATTCCCGTATATGTATAATATGCACAGCTTACCCTGCTTGCAACAAGCTGATTGTCAATATATACATTGTAGCAGTCAATATTTCCACGGCCCCAGACAACGCCGATGGTATTGTCAGAAGGACTTGAAACGACGAGTCCGAACGGCGCCTCAATACTGTTGTCTGCCTCTGGCGCTTTTGTCGGCGCTTCCGTTTTCGTTTCTGTCTTTTTGCGGACTACGATAGAGCTCATCGCATCATTAAAGTCTTGGCCGATCCAGGCTGTATCAGATGTGACTGTTCTGGTTTCTCCCTGGAAATTATCATCTCTGTAAAGCACTGCTTCATATCCTGATGCAACTTTCAAAGAAGATAAATCGTCATTGTAGAAACCCTTCTTCTCTAATGCGGCCAAGTTGTAAGAACCTTCATTGAGCGCTGCCACTCTTCCGCCATAATTAATATCCTGATAGATGTAAACCACTCCGGTTTCCGGTTTCTTTGTTGTTGCGGGTACTGTTGTAGCCGGTGTAACAGACGCTCCTGCTACATCAACAGTTTCCCCAACTTTTGCAGATTCTGAAGCGCCATTTGTGGAAGAAACTTCTACCGTATGTCTTCCTGCTGCAATATTACTATATGTGTAGTAGGCACATGCCACGCTCGTGCCGACTCTGTTTCCATCGATATACACATTGTAGCTGTCTGTTTCTCCACGACCCCAGACAACACCAATCGTATTGTTTGCCGGGCTGGTTACCACCAAACCGAACGGAGCCGGAAGAGATGCGTTTGATGCCGTATCAGAACCTGTCTTGTAGGACATCTCCGGCGTATCATATTGTAATCCGCCCTTATTATAAGTGAAAGAACACTGAATCTGATCTCCCTTTTTCAATCCGCCTACTACAAAGTTGTAGTCATATCCGTTATCACTTGCCATATTAATATTCTGCTGGTCACCATTATTGACCTTGAAATGAACAATTACATAACTGGCATAATTATTTGCCTTAAACGTCAGCCTCGTCGTATCTGAGGACTCCTCTGTTGCCGTCACCGTATAATCGCTTCCGGTTCCAATTGTTGCACCTTTTACAACCTCTTTTGAGGATGGCAGCGTGACTGTTGTGATTACCATTGCCACAGCCAGAAATGCTGCCATGATTTTTTTCAATGTTCTTTTCTTCATCATTTTAACCCTTTCAATTTCCTTTCAATTTTTTTGACTTGCGTCTTGTTTATAGTTCCCTTTTACAGGATTTTGTTTTTTGGAAAAAGGGCTTTTTTTTATAGAAAAGTACTTTTTTTTGTAAAACTTTTTTTATTTTTTTGAATTATAAAAACAAAATGTACCAAACTAAAATTTGTACCCCTTTTTCAAATAAAAAAAGAATGAACTACATCTCTGTAATTCATTCTTTGAATTCTGTATCGAAATCAGTGCTGATTTATTTTATTCATTCTGCAGAAATTTAGCCAGACCCTCGATTGCCTGTTCTTCATCCTTTCCATCGGCTGATACAATCACCGTCTGTCCCGGAACAATCCCCAACGCCATCATTCCCATAATACTTTTCGCATTGACCCGTTTGGTATCATGCTCCATATAAATTTTACTCTCGAATTGACTTGCTACCTGCACGCATTTTGCAACAGGGCTTACGTCGATTCCGTTTTGAACCTCAATCGTGATATTTCTGGTTGTCATGAAATTTTTCCTCCATTGTTTATAATTAAACTTTCGGCTATTTTAATTCTTCAGCAATCTGACTGATTTTCCGGAGCCTGTGATTGACGCCCGATTTTCCAAGCGGCGGGTCCATCATTTCTCCAAGTTCCTGTAACGGGGCATCCGGATTTTCAATGCGGAGCAAAGCAATCTTTTGCAGTTTGTCCGACAAATAACCAATGCCTTTTTTCTTTATGATCAGTTCAATATCATCGATCTGCCTGCATGCCGTGGTTACCGTCTTTTTAATGTTTGCTGTCTCACAATTGACCTGTCTGTTGTAATAGTTACTCATCCCCTTTAAGATACGGATGTTTTCCATTTCCATTAAAGAAACCGGCGCTTCCATTACATTTAACACGTCAACAATGCCTTCGCCCTCCTTGATATATACCACATATTTACCTTTTCTTGCAACTACTTTTGCTTCAATTGCGAAATATTCGAGCAATTTTATAATCTGCTGCGCCTTTTTTTTGCTGTTACATTTCATTTCAAAATGGTACGACCTGTTTGGATTATTCATGGACCCTGCTGCCATAAACGCTCCACGGATAAAGGCTCTCTTACAGCAATCTTTCTTGATGATAACGTTATTTGTCACAGAAAAATTTTCTTCAATTTCACCATCTCCATCGATCAGCTTTGTTGCCTGAAGAACTTTCAACGCCTCCGCATGGTTTCTTATAGCTATATTATATGTGCGCTGATTTTTAGAATATGTATTTTCTTTTTCGGTAAGTATTGCTTCTATATGAAAAGTTTTCCAAAGCAGTGTTTTCATTTTTTCCGCCGTCGCTTCTGTTTCCGTATATATCTGAATGCTGTATTGTTCTTTTTCATCAATCAATACTTTTCCACACAAAGAGAGAATAGCTGCCGTCTCAGCTATTCTACAATGATTTGCGTTTCCGATACGCTTTGCTAATTCATTTTTTACATCACTTGAAAAACTCATATTCCACCTATCTGGTGATGTCCCGATGGGTAATCCGGATGCCATAATTTGCATCGGATTCATTCAACTTCTGAAATAACCGTCCCGCAACCGTTACAGAGCGATGATGTCCCCCGGTACATCCAATTCCAATCACCAATTGATTTTTTCCTTCTTTAATATAATTTGGAATCAAAAACTCAATCATATCATATAATTTATTTAAAAATTCATGTGATATTTTGGAAGACAGCACATAATCCTGTACTTCCGCCTCCAGTCCGGTTTTCTTTTTTAATTCCGGAACATAATACGGATTTGGCAGAAATCTGACGTCAAACACCAGATCGCAGTCTGCCGGAACGCCATACTTAAAGCCAAAGGACATAATCGTGATAAATAAATTTTTATAGTCCTGATTATTGATAAAAATATTTTCTATCTGATTTCGCAAATCCCGTACTAAAAGATTGCTGGTGTCGATAATATAGTCTGCTTTCTCTCTCAAAAAAGCCAGTTGTATACGCTCTTCATGAATTTCATTTTCTACGCTGTCGGCGTCTCCCATCGGGTGGCTCCGCCGCGTTTCCTTAAAGCGTTTAATCAGCGTTTCATTATTGCAGTCCAAAAATAAGATTTCGTAATTCTGCTCTCTTTTTTCCATATTTTCCAGTATTTCCGGCATTCTGTCAAGATTCTCGCCGCTTCGGATATCCACGCCGATGGCAACTTTCTGAATGTCGTTCGTCTGGGAAAATAATAAATGAACAAAATTTTCAATCAGCGCCACCGGAAGATTGTCTACACAATAAAAGCCATTGTCCTCAAAATCCTTTAACGCCGTTATTTTCCCCGCTCCTGAAATTCCTGTAACAAAAACAAACCGCATAACTGCTCCTATCCTAAATAATCTGAACCTCCGGTTCTAATTCCACATGAAACTGTTCTCTCACTTTTTTTCTGACTTCTTCCATTAATGTTAATACATCCGTGGCTGTGGCATGGTCATAATTGATGACAAAGCCGCAGTGCTTCTCAGAAACCTGTGCACCGCCTACCCGAAATCCTTTGAGACCCGCGTCTTCAATCAGTTTTCCGGCAAAATATCCCTCCGGACGCTTAAACGTACTGCCGGCGCTCGGATATTCCAGCGGCTGTTTCGCGCGCCGCTTCTGCATCAGAATCTGCATCATCAGTGCAATTTCACCTGCGCTGCCGATTTCCAACGAAAGCCGGGCTTTCAATACAATCAGATTTTCTTTCTTTATAATACTGGTGCGGTATCCGAGTTGCAATTCTTCTGCGCGAAGCGTCCTGATTTGATTGTGTTTGTCCAACACAGTCACTGACTGAATAATCTGAGACATTTCTCCCCCATAAGCTCCTGCGTTCATAACCACGGCGCCTCCGATATTTCCCGGAATTCCATGTGCAAATTCCATGCCCGCTAAATCGTTTTCCATTGCAACAGAAGCAGTCACAGACAGTTTTGCACCGGCTTCTACTTCAATTTCTTCTCCTATGACGTCGATTGCGCTGATTCTCTCTCCAATCTCAATCATAACTCCGTCAAAGCCCTCATCCCGGACAAGCAGGTTACTGCCATTGCCACAGACCATAAATTTCTGGTTTTTCTGCCGGCAGTATGTGACGACCTGAACAAGTTCGTCAATACTTCCGGGTACTACATATACCGCCGCTTTGCCGCCACACCGGAACGTGCAATGATTTGCCATGGATTCTTCTGTCTTAATATATTTTTCTCCGACAATCTTTTTTAAATCCCTGATGATTGTTTCCAAATTTTTCCTCCTGTTATGAAGTGACCTTTGTCAAGAGGCAAATTTTAACTTGCTTTTTTCTCTTGAACAGTCACATTT
>CANQMA010000004.1 GCA_947624875.1 uncultured Lachnospiraceae bacterium | reverse complement strand
GATACCGATGCCTATACGCCGGGTGGCGTCATTGGAAAACGTCCGGACCGCGCAACGGTGGTTTACTGCAACCTGATCCGCCATACGGACAAGCAGACGCCAATTATTATCGGAGGAATTGAGGCGAGTCTGCGGAGAATGGCGCATTATGACTATTGGAGCAATCGTTTTAAGCGTTCCATTCTTTTAGACAGTCAGGCGAATCTGCTCACTTATGGCATGGGAGAAAAATCGATTGTCCAGATTGCAGACGCGCTGGATAGCGGAATAGATATCAATGACATTACCTATGTTCCGGGAACTGTCTATAAAACAAAAGATTTGTCTTTGGCATACGACCCGATTATGCTTCCGTCGTTCGATGAGATGAAAGAAGATAAGCTGCGGTATGCCGACAGCTTTCGGGTACAGTCAGAAAATACGGACCCATACAATGGAAGAATCCTGGCAGAGCCTTATCCAAATGGGGTTTTTGTCGTGCAGAATCCACCGCAGGAGCCTTTGACGCAGAGGGAAATGGATGACATCTACGACCTGCCATACGAACGGACGTATCATCCGATGTATCAAGGTCAGGGCGGAATTCCGGCAATTGAGGAGATTCAATTTTCCCTAATCAGCTGCCGCGGATGTTTTGGCGCATGCAGTTTCTGCGCGCTGACGTTTCACCAGGGACGAATTGTTCAGACAAGAAGTCCGGAGTCTATTGTCAAAGAGGCAGAAAAAATTACAAAGATGCCGAACTTTAAAGGATATATCCACGATGTGGGCGGACCGACAGCAAATTTTTATCATCCGTCCTGCAAAAAGCAATTAAAGTATGGTGTCTGCAAGCATAAGCAATGCCTGTGGCCGAAACCGTGTGAAAATTTGGATACGGACCACAGCGCATACTTGAATCTCCTGCGCAGGCTGCGGGAACTGCCGAAAGTGAAAAAAGTGTTTGTCCGTTCCGGGATTCGGTTTGACTATATCATGGCAGATCAGGACAAAACCTTTATGAGAGAACTCGTAGAACATCATATCAGCGGACAGTTGAAAGTGGCGCCGGAGCATATTTCAGACGTTGTCTTATCGTATATGGGGAAACCACAAAACTGTGTCTACGAAAAATTCATTGACAGATACGAAAAACTGAATCAAAAGGCAGGGAAAAAGCAGTTTGTCGTACCGTATCTGATGAGTTCCCACCCGGGCTCTACGATGAAGGAGGCGGTGAAGCTTGCCGAATATCTGCGGGATATCGGCTACAATCCGCAGCAGGTGCAGGATTTTTACCCGACGCCTTCCACAATGTCTACGGTCATGTATTACACCGGTGTGGATCCGCGCACGATGAAACCGGTCTACACGCCGAAAAATCCGCATGAAAAAGCAATGCAGCGCGCCCTGATGCAGTACCGCAATCCGGCAAATTACAAACTGGTCAAAGAGGCGCTTCACATTGCCGGACGGGAAGACTTAATCGGTTTTGATAAAAAATGTCTCATTCCACCGAGACAAATAAAGAATAGAAAAAAGAAGAAATAGAGGAGGAATTGATTATGGATTTAAAAACATTACAGAAGGACATGATTGCAGCAATGAAAGCAAAGGATAAGCCTAGAAAGGAATCCATTTCCGCACTGGTACAGGCAGTAAAGAAGGCGGGAATTGACGCCGGCTGCCGCGACGATATTCCGGAAGAAATGGTCAACAAAGTGATTTTAAAGGAAATGAAATCTGTCAAAGAACAGATTGACGGATGCCCGGACGAACGCGCAGAACTGAAGGCTGAATATCAGGCAAGATACGATGTCTTTAATGAGTATGCGCCAAAACTGATGAGCCCGGAGGAAGTAGAGGCAGAACTGAAAGAAAAATTTGCAGAGGTATTGGCCACAGGAAATAGGGGACAGATCATGAAAACCGTCATGCCTGCTTTTCAGGGACGGGCAGATGGAAAAGTGATCAATCAGATTGTTGCAAAACTCTGTTCATAAAAAAGGAAGGAGGAGTATTTCCCATTTCTGTCATCAGAAGTTTGAGAAATATGGAAGAAAGATGAATCGAAAAAGAAGCCTTATAACACTGCTGACTGCCGTGACAGTCATGCTTACATTGTTTACAACGACCGGCATTACCAAAGGAAGCGATGACAATACGCAGGCAGAGAGTGATTTTGAAGTGACCTATCAATTTCATAATCAAAATGCAGGAGAAGCATATGGAACGATTTCCGTGACGACGGGTAAAGCGGGAACCTACGACCTTTACTGGGGAGATAAAAACGGAGAAAAACTCTCTTATGAGGGAGTAGAATTTTCACAGTTGGGTACCGTGACCACGACAGAGGCGCGCTTGCAGGCGGAATATCAGGTTGTTTCACCGTACACGGTGATTCCTGAGGGTGCAGAAACGCTTCTGCTCTGTGACTCACAGTCGCAGACCGTGGATACTTATGAGATTCCGCAGTCCAAACAGTTTCAGGGAGGAACATTGTCCTACAAATTTGGGATTATGAGTGATGTCCATTACAACCGCTATTCGGACTATTCGGCTGATGATTCTGTTCCGGCATTTGACAATGCCCTGAACTTTATGAGCGCACAGAAGATTGATTTTGTCGGAATGACAGGAGATTTAAGTTCCAGCGGCGAAAAAACCGCCTATGAAAAATTTAATGCGGCAATTGCAAAACATCCGGACCTGACAGTCTACACGACAACCGGAAATCACGATGACAGAAATCTGAATGACTTTAAGAAACTGGTCAATACAAAAGCAAAATCAGATCCGAATATCAAGAACATTGCCAATGAAGGACTTGATTTTATTTATGAAAAAGGCGGGGACATCTTTATCTTTTTAAGCCAGACAAAATGGGATTATTTTTCTGATAAAAGTTATATTGTCACACAGGAGCAGTTAAACTGGTTAGAAAAGAATTTAAACGCCTATGCAGGAAACAATGTTTACCTGTTTTTCCATACTTATTTTGCATCAGAAAACGGTGATGTGACGACAGCAGTAGGAAACCTGATCAATCCGGGCGGCTATACGTATGACCTCACATACAGATTTGGCTGCGCAGATGAAAAGCGTTTCCGCGCATTGTTGAATAAATATCCGAACGTTACATTGTTTAGCGGGCATTCCCATTGGGCATTCGACCAGCAGAAATATAATCCAAATCTGAATATCGGAAATATTAAAAGTGATAAAACAGGCGCTTCTCTGGTTCATATTTCCAGCGTTGCCGCTCCGAGAACTATCGAGGCAAACGCAGAAAAACGTAATGAGAATAACGGCGTAAGGTCCGAGGGCATGGTGGCGCTCAAATATCAGAGCTGCACAGTATACATGGGCGTTGATTTGAAAAATGGAAAATACCTGGCGTACGCTTCCTATTTGAATCCTGACGGAAAGAAAGGGACACCGGAGCCTGCCATTACGACTGGAAAAACGAAAATTACGAAAATCGGAAAAATTAAGAAGATGAAAAAAACTTCTAAGAAAAATCCGAAATATCAGACGACTATCCGGTTTAGAAAAGTAGCAGGCGCCGTTCAGTATCAGATTCAGTATTCAACCGGGAAAAAATTTAAGGCTGCGAAAACAAAGACCCGGTATACAAAGAAGACCAAATATACCATCACAAAACTGAAAGCGGGGACGACCTACTATATCAGAGTCCGCGCCTACCGGACACAGTTTGGAGAACGAATCTATGGCAAGTGTCAAAAAATCAGAAAAATAAAAACGCCGAAAAAGAAGAAGGCAAAAAAGAAAAAGAAGGCGAAGAAAGCAAAGAAAAAATAAAAATCTCTGGAAACAGACGAAAAGATACAGGAACCTGACCGTATTGCGCGCTGTCAGGCTCCTGTATTTTTTTGAATGAAATCATCTAGGATTTTTTGGATTGTTCCGTAATTTCCTGAATTTTACCGGTAGTAGAATTTGGTTCGTCATAAACCTGGCACCCGTCCACTTCGATATGATAATTGTCCTTATAGATTAACTGGGATATTGGAACCAGTTCAAACCCTTTTGCCTGCAGCCCTTCGATGATTTTTGGAAGCGCCTGCGCGGTATATTTTGCGCCGTTGTGCATGAGAATGATTGCCCCGTTTTTCAAATTTTTATGATTTAAAATCGTGTCGATTACATTATTGACCCCGTAATTTTTCCAGTCGAGACTGTCCACGGACCATTGAATCGGATAATATCCACAGTCTTTCAGCTGGTAAATCAACTGATTATCATAATCTCCATAAGGAGGACGGAATAACTGCATGGTCTGTCCGGTCAAATCCTGCACTTTTTTTGTCACTGTATCGATTTCCTGCTTCACGTCATTGTAAGTTAATTCGCTCATATGTTTATGGTGTTCACTGTGATTTCCCAAATCGTGCCCTGCTTTATAAATGTTTTTGACATCTTCCGGATAACTTTCCACCCAGCCTCCGGTCATAAAGAATGTCGCCTTGACGTTATACTTTTTTAACGTGTCTAAAATTTTCTGCGTATCTTCATTCCCCCATGCCGCATCAAAACTGATTGCCACCTGAGGTTTTTCAGTTTTTACGGAGTAAATCGGCAATTCCTTTTTGGTTGACGAAGTGGTAATCGAATCCCATTGTTCTCTAAACAAATTTTCCTCATAGGAATATGTAATGCCCACCACGGCAATGAGTACCATCAGCCAGAAAATACTTCTGACTAACGGATTTGTTCGCTCAGGCTGTTTTTTTCTGGACATAAATTCTCCCTAAAACGGTTTGTAAAATTATATGAAAAAAATAATGGATTATGTTAAAATAGTGTAGACGTCAAAGAGCAATCAAACAGGGAAATACAAAAGCAGGGAGAGTCTATATGGAAAAATCAGAAATTGCAAAGCGCTATCTCTTATTTATTATCAGTTTATTTTTTGCTGCGCTGGGTGTCGCATTTACAAAACATGGAGAACTGGGCGTTTCGCCAATTTCGTCCGTACCAAACGTGATGAGTTATAAGTTTAAGTCTGTTTCCATGGGAACATGGCTGATTATATGGAACTGCATTCTGATTGTCGGACAGATTATTATTCTCAGAAGAAAGTTTCAACTCATACAACTGCTGCAGGTGCCGCTGTCCTTTCTGTTTGGCTGGTTTACGGATTTTGGTTTGTGGATGGTATCGGTGATTCCCACAAAAATTTATATAGTCCGGTTTAGTATGGTTGTGATTGGCATTGTTATTTTGGGGTTTGGAATCTCTTTGGCGGTGATTGCAAATGTCATTATGAATTCCGGTGAGGCGTTTGTTAAAGCAGTGGCAGACGTCACGCATAAAGAGTTTGGCAATATAAAAATTGTCTTTGATATTTCGAATGTCACACTGGCGCTCATTTTATCGCTGATATTTTTTGATTTTCACATTGTCGGCGCCAGAGAAGGAACAATCCTTTCCGCACTATTTACCGGCGTTGTGGTAAAATTCTGCACCCCGAAATTGAAAAAGCCGTTGGAAACTGTTTTGCACAGCAGTCGCTAAAAGAACGCTGTCATTGCGATAAGTCAGGATTGCAGGAAATTACCGCGAATGGTATAATCAGCCGTATAGAGATGACAAAGGATGGGTAAAACAATATAAAAAAGACAGGACAGGAAAGCATGAAGACAGGATTGGTTATGGAAGGTGGCGCAATGCGCGGCTTGTTTACCGCGGGCGTTACAGACGTATGGATGGAAAATGGAATCGAATTTGATGGAGCAATCGGCGTCAGCGCCGGTGCGGTTTTTGGCTGCAATTATAAATCAAAGCAGCCGGGAAGAACAATCCGTTATAATATGAAATATTGTAATGATCCCGATTATATGAGTTTTAAATCGCTGATTACAACCGGAAATATCTTTGGAGTGCAGATGTGCTATCATGATATTCCGGAAAAACTTGATCCGTTTGACGAAGAAACTTATGAAAAAAATCCAATGGAGTTTTATGCAGTCTGCACCGACGTTGTGACGGGACAGCCAATTTACCATAAAGTAAAAACCGGAGTCGGCGATGATTTATTGTATCTTCAGGGATCTGCCTCAATGCCGCTCGTGTCGAAAATTGTCGAGGTGCATGGCAGAAAAATCCTGGATGGAGGCATCAGTGATTCCATTCCACTCAAATATTTTGAGGAAATCGGATACGAAAGAAATGTCGTGATATTAACGCGCCCAATGGGTTATCAAAAGAAAAAATCAAAAACGACGGGTATGGCAAAAGTGTCGCTCAAACAATATCCGCATATGATTGAAGCGATGAAAAGACGGCATCTGATGTACAACAATCAGCTTCAATACGTCCGGAAACAGGAACAGGAGGGGAGTGCGCTGGTCATCCGCCCAAAGGAAGTTCTCCCGGTCGGACATGTTGAAAAAAATCCTGATAAGCTCAAAAAAGTATACGAACTTGGCAGGGAGCAGGGAGAAGAATATTTAGAACAGGTAAAGAATTTTATAAACAATAGCAGGAGGGAAACATTATGAATCAGAAAAAATTAGGCTTTGGTCTGATGAGACTGCCAATGCTTAGTGAAAACGAAGTGGACATTGAAGCGGTAAGCGCCATGGTAGACGAATTTTTAGATAAGGGGTTTACATATTTTGATACCGCATGGATGTATTGCAATTTTAAAAGTGAAGAGGCGACAAAAGAAGCGTTGGTAAAGAGACACCCGCGCGACAGTTATACGCTTGCGACAAAACTGCATGCAGGATTTTTGCAGAATAAAGAGGACCGGGATAAAATTTTTAATGAGCAGTTGAGAAAAACAGGTGTGGAATATTTTGATTATTATCTGCTCCACGACGTTGGAGAAGATCATTACAAAATCTATCAGGAGTTAGACTGCTTCCAGTGGCTTCAGGACAAAAAGGCGCAGGGGCTTGTCAGAAAAATCGGTTTTTCTTACCACGATAATGCCGAACTGCTCGATAAAGTATTGACGGAACATCCGGAGATGGAATTTGTTCAGCTTCAGATTAACTATCTGGATTGGGACAGCGTAGGCGTACAGTCACGCAAATGCTATGAGGTTGCCTTAAAGCATGGCGTTCCGGTTATCGTAATGGAACCGGTCAAAGGTGGAACGCTTGCAAAAGTGCCTTCCACGGCAGAAGATTTATTCAAAGAATATCATCCGGAGATGTCTGTTCCATCATGGGCAATCCGGTTTGCGGCAAGTCTTGACAATGTGTTCATGGTATTAAGCGGCATGAGCAATATGGAACAGTTGAAAGACAATATCAGTTACATGGAAAATCTTGTTCCGCTCAATGAAGAGGAATTGCAGCTGATTCAAAAAGCAGTAGAAATCATCAATTCTAATATTGCAGTGCCATGTACCGGATGTTCTTATTGTGTCGACGGCTGCCCGATGAAAATTAACATCCCACAGTGCTTTTCTCTGTTTAATGCCGATAAGCAGGAAGTGAAAGAAAAGGGCTGGACGCCGCAGGGCGAATATTATGACCGCATGACCCAGACCCGCGGTAAGGCAAGCGATTGTATCGCCTGTGGACAATGTGAGGGAATCTGCCCGCAGCACTTACCGATTATCAATCATTTAAAAGACGTGGCAGAATATTTTGGAAAGTAAGTGATTTTTACACAAATTGGAAAGATCTTTTGTGTTCTCATTTTTGAATAGTCATTGTTATTTAACGATTTTATGATAAAATATTTATATCAGAAAAACGGAAAGTATGTTTAAATGAGGGAAATATTATGAGAAGATTTTTGGCAGGACTGATTGCAATTGTTATGCTCATCACTTCAGTCAATATTGTCGATGTTTTAGCAACGAGCGGAGACGGGGATGGAGACATCAATCCAAACCCATGGGAAAACCTGTTTACAAGTGAGGAGCCAACGACGCAGGAAGTCAAAAAAAATCCAATTGATATTGAGTCTTTTGTTACCTTTACGGATATTCCATATACGATTGATATTGTCTGGGCAGAAACAGGAGAGCAGAAAAAACTTGGGCAGGTGTATAATATTTATCTGGATGACAGCCTGATTTATCAGAATGTCATTTGCGGATTATACAGAATATCGAAAGTGGGACAAGGGGTGCATACTGTAAAAATTACAGCTGCTTTAAATAAAATAGAATCCCCGGGGATTTGGCAGACTGTTACGGTCTTGGGAGAAGTGACGACGGAAGAGACGACGACAGAAAAGAAACCGGACGAGTCCACCACAAAGGAAGAGACGACGACGGAAAAGAAACCGGACGAGTCCACCACAAAGGAAGAGACGACAACGGAAAAGAAACCGGACGAATCCACCACAAAAGAAGAGACGACAACGGAAAAGAAACCGGACGAGTCCACCACAAAGGAAGAGACGACGACGGAAAAGAAACCGGACGAATCCACCACAAAAGAAGAGACGACAACGGAAAAGAAACCGGACGAATCCACTACAAAGGAAGAGACGACAACAGAAAAGATTATTGGGGAATCTACATCGGCGGATCAGGCAAAAGAACCAATTGATGTTCAGACGTTTATGGTCTTTGAAAGAACGCCAAATACAATTGGAATTGTCTGGGCAGAGACAGAGAGTCAGAAAGAATTAGGCCAGTTGTATAACATATATCTGGATGGCATATTAATGTATCCGAATGTAATCTGTGGATACTATTCCTTGTCAGACGTTCAGGAAGGGCTTCATATTATCAGGATTACGGCAGCAATCAATGGAAAAGAATCGATTGGATTGGAGCAGTCAATTCACGTAATGGGCAATAATGTGACCGTCTTATCTTCTGAAGCGGGCGGGACAGACAATACGACGGATGACAGTTCTATTAGTACAGATCAGGAAGAGTCTTCATACGACACGACAAAAACAGATCTTACAACGATGCCTGTCAGCACAGAGCAGAAATCATCTACACTGAACACAACGGCAACAAAAATGACAACGATGACGCCGTCAAGGACTGATTTTATGGCAGGTGTGCGTAAACTGGAAAAAGTCAGAATCAAGTCCGCAGTGAAAAAGAGGTCTTCAAAAAAAATAAAAATCAAACTAAAGAAAAAAGTAAAAGCTGCAAACGGATATGTCATCCGTTTTTATAAGAAAAAGAAAAATGCAGTAAGAAGTTCTAAGGCAATGCTGAGAATTTATTACAGGCATAACCGGAAAAGTTTTTCGGTTTCACACAGGAAACTAAAAAACAAAAAGAAACTGTATATTCGTGTCAAGAGTTATATTGTTGTTGGAAAACGAAAATATTTGAGTAAGCAGTGGTCGCCGGTTAAAGTGGTCAAAATCAAACATTAGGAGGACGCCATGAATATAAAAAAAATAGCGGTATATGTTTTAATCACAGTACTTCTGTTAATTCCAGCAGGGTGGATGGAATCTAAGCTGGTCTCTGCAGAGAGTGATTATGAGAATCCCGGTGATATTATAATCAATCCATGGGAGAACCAATTTACAAATCATGAGGGGAATACAATTCCGGATTTAGTGATAGAAGGCAGCACGACCAAGACTCCTGGAACAAACGCCGGAAAGACCACCGAGGGAACTATAAAGAACGAGCGTCAGACAAAAACAAACAGCCAAACAGTGGTTCGGCCGGCAAAGGTAAAAATAAAAACCGCTCAAAAAAAGAAATCTGCCAAAAAGGTGAAAATTACGCTGAGAAAAAAAGTACAAGGGGCAGACGGTTACCGGGTTCGCTTTTATGCTACGAAAAAAAATGCAAAGAAAAATAAAAAAGGGATTGTGACAGTTGAGACCCGAAAAAACCGAAAAGTCTTTACCGTAACGCACCGTAAGTTAAAAAATCGAAAAACATTGTATGTCCGCATCAAGAGTTTTTTGAAAGTGGAAAAGAAAAAGTATTATAGTAAAAAATGGTCGGCTGTCAAGAACGTTCGGATTAAAAAATAGTAGTACATCTATTGATTCTACAAAGCTGATTGAGAATAGAATATGATTTGTTAAGAAAAAGAAAAACCATCTTATGATCCATGTGGTTTTTCTTTTTTTGCAAAAATTGAAATGATTTTATTAAAAAAATGAAATTTATCAAAAATAGACAAAAGTAAAAAGAAACAGGTCTCATTTTTCTGGGACAAAACAAAAGAAATCAGCAAATTTATTATGCAGACTGCTGAAAAAGAATGAAAAAAGTTTTTATTCTTGAGATAGAAAAAAATAGAATTTATAATTATCGTATAGGATTATGTGCGTTTTGAACGCAGAAAAGAAGAAAATTTGGAGGAAGAATCATGCAAAAAGGAATCAGAAAAATTTTGGCGCTGGTATTGTCAGTGGCGATGATTATCTCTGTCTGCCCACAGCAGTTGCTTTTTACAGTGTCTGCAGCAGATGATGATAATACGCCATACAATCTGTCCATCGACAGACCGGTTTATACCAGTTCCGGTTCCAATGAAGATTATGCAGTAGATGGAAAGGACGATACGAGATGGCAGGCTGACCAGTCAGACAGCAATGAATGGCTGTATGTCGATTTGGGAAAAGTTGCCACCATTGATTATATCTATATGCACTGGGAGGCTGCTTATGCAAAGTATTACGATATCCAGCTTTCCGATGACGAGGTGCATTGGACGACCGTATATTCGAAAGGAAAAAGCGCCGGCGCTTATGTCAATATGGCAATTTCTTACAATTATTCAGGCGTAAGAGACGACGGCAATTACAGATTCAACGTTAACTGGACGAGCGTGGAAGACGCGCACTATAAAGTTTATGTAGATGATGAGATTGCAAGGGCAGGCGGAGATGATTATCAGTTTAATAATCATGGAGGAACGCAGGGCGACGTCCGTTTTTCACCGGGACAGCATACGTTAAAAGTCGTAGCGTTTAATCCGGACACGCAGCAGGAACTCGGCAGCGGCACCTGTACGTTTAATGCAGAGCCGGACGCAAAGGGCAACAACGGCGTGGAGGTAGATACGCATGCAGCCTTAAAGCAGACGATTGATTCCTCTGACCTGTCAAAAAAGACCGGACGGTATGTCAAGATTGTCTGTACGGAAAGAGCGACCAATTACGGCAGTTCACTCTATGAGTTTCAGGTATTCGGTACCGGCGGTGCAAACAAAAGACCGGTATATTACGGAAAAAATCTTGCTCAGGGACAAACCGTAAAATGCTCCGGCACCAGAGACGAGTGGTGGATGAAGGATGAAAACGGAAATATCAAACCGGACGCTTATGATCAGGTGAAACCGGAAAATGCGGTGGACGGCAATACGTCAACCTCCTTTACTTCCTATCAGGGCGAAGAAGACCAGTGGCTTTACGTTGATTTGGGACAGCCATATACGATTGGACGCGTGGTTGCGCGGTTTAATGACGACGCAGGAAAGATTTATGATATTCAGGTATCCTCTAACGCTTCTGAATGGACGACCATTCACAGGCAGATGCGGGGTTATACGGGCATTGTGGACAATGTAACGTGCTACCGCTTAGGGGTTCGTTATGTAAGAGTTTTAGTATATTCCAAAGTCGAGCATGGCAGCGGCTTCGGACTTCGCGAGCTGGAAGTATACGAATATAAAGACGGCGACAGCAAAGACAACGAAGTGATACCGGAACTTCCTACCAGACAGATTATCAACAATCCAAACGGAAAGGGTAATTATATTTCCGGTGAAATTAAAAAAGAATTAAACAAACTTCCGACATTTGTAAATGAAGAAAATGTTCAGGTGCCGATTGACTCCAACAGCTGGTGGTCATCAGCGATGATTAAAACGTTTGGCAATGTGGACGTGATTCACCCGCTGAAAGCAGTTTATTCCAAGAAGGGACTCGGAGTGCTTCTGGCGTCACAGGGATTTACCGACGAGCGGAAAGAAAACGACCTTGGCATGGGATATTATTCCGAGCGGCTGATGGACTTTTATGTTATGCCGGACAACTATCTCGGAGGCTCCGGCTATGACAGAGTTGAGGGATACGGCGATTATCATGTGGATTTGGGACTCTGCGATGAGGACGGATTGAAAATGAAGTCTACGTTTGTCAAAGGCTCTCCATACATCTTTACGGAATATGAAGGAAACGATACCGTATTTATCAATTCTTCTTCCATTGAAGAAATCTTTGACGACAACGGCAACGCAATCCTGAAAAATGCCGGCGACAGCGTTACAACGGATCACATCGGATTTGTGTCCGTAGACGAAGAAAATGCAAGGGCAAAAAATGACGGTTCTTATTTTGCCGTATCTGCTCCGCAGGGAACGACGTTTACCGCAATGACTGTGGGAGCAAAAACAACAATTAAAGTACAGTTTGCATCAAAGAACGACGCTTATATGTCCTTTGGCGCAATGTTGAAAAAGAGTGATTTACGGACATACTATCAGCATGGATATGCGTATGTCACAGACACTTATGTAAGTTATTCCTATGACAGAACGACTTCACAGGTGGAGACCGTTTATACGGCGACCACCAAAGTAAAACGGAGCGGTTTCAGCGATGTGACCATGCAGGCGTTTTATCCGCATCAGTGGAAATTCTCTGACGATACGGACAATCCGGACGCTGTATACGGTTCCATCCGCGGTAACATGAAAGCGAAGTTTTCAAACGTATTAAAGACGACACAGCAGTTTACGGGCTTACTTCCGACATTCGCAAAGCCGAACAGCTCCATGATGAACACTGCGGAGATGAAGGATTATATCCTGACGGTAAGAAACCAGCTCGGCACAGGTCCGAACGCGGACGCTTACTGGCAGGGGAAAGCAATTCACCCGCTGGCAATTACGGCGCTGATGGCAGAACAGATTGGCGAGACGGACATTCGCGACGACCTGCTCAAAGACTTAAAGAAGATTTTGGTAGACTGGTTTACATACAGTGGAGGCGACGACCGCTGTTATCTGATTTACAACAAAGACTGGGGCACTATCTACTATCCGGAGAGCGCTTACGGCGCAAATGCGGCAATCTGTGACCACCACTTTACCTATGGATATTTCATGTTTGGCGCAGCGGTATTGTCCATGTATGACAGGACATTCTACAACGATTACAAAGACATGATTGAACTTCTGGTGCGGGATTACGCAAATCCGGAAGATCCGGAAAACGACGGAAATATGTTCTGTAAATTCCGTTCCTTTGACCAGTATTCCGGACATTCATGGGCAGGCGGTTACGCTGACAATGATGACGGAAACAATCAGGAATCCGCCAGCGAATCCTTGTTCAGTTGGGTAGGAATGTATCTGTGGGGCGAAGCTTCCCAGGACCAGAAATATATTGACGCAGGCGCGTATGGATTTACGACGGAAATGGAAGCAGTAAAACAGTACTGGTTTGATTATGACGGAGACAACTGGCTTCCGGAATATCCGTTCCAGGGCACGGGACAGATTTACGGCGGCACATACAGTTACGGTACGTTCTTTGGAGGACAGCCGGTATTCATCTACGGTATCCAGTGGCTTCCGATTTCCGAATATCTGACCAACTATGGTATGGATCAGGAAAAATGTAAGACCATGTACCAGGGACTTTGGAATGATACAAACTATGCGATTGCAATCGAAAAGAGAGTTGGAAATATTACGACGGACGACGAGTATGCGACGCCGAACAACACATGGCAGCATATTATGTGGCCGATGCTCTCCCAGACCGATCCGCAGGGCGCATATGATTTATTTGAAGCAAATGTAGACAGAGTTGACGCGGGAGACCGGGCAAACACGCTGTGGTTTATCTCCGCGATGGACGAACTCGGATACAAGACAGACGATTATGTCATTACAGGACAGACCCTGACCGGTTCTGTATACAAGAAAAGCGACGGTTACGGAAACTACATTTACACCGGCGAGGTATGGAATCCGACGCAGGCAGTAAAGACCGTGCAGATTGTCAATCCGAAAAACGGAGCGGTGATTGGAAAAGCAAAAGTCAACGCAAAAGCGCTCGTGCAGTTTAACATCAATCCGGCAGGCGGCATGAATTATGTGCAGACGCCGACGCCGACAATCCGCTGTATCGGGCTGACAAACGGCGAGGTGAAGGAAAACGCGTCCGGAACAGTCCGCTTTGACGATACGCAGATGGTAGAAATCGAGTGCGAAGATAAAGACGCGGTCATTTACTACACGACTGACGGAAGCGCGCCGACAACGGACTCCGCAAGATATACGGACAGATTTATGGTGTCCAGCGACAGTACGGTCAAAGCGATTGCAGTCAAGGAAGGCTGTATTGACTCCGTTTATGCGTCCGCAACGATTGTGATTGAGGGCGATATGATTGAGAGCAGCGACAATCTCGCTTTAGGAAAGGTTGTGACTGCAAGTTCTAAGGAAGACACCATGTCCAGAGTTGTTGACGGCGACTTAAAGACGTCGTGGCAGGCAGAAGAAAACAACGACGAGTGGATTCAGGTGGATCTCGGCGCAGTCAAGGCAATCAATACAGTCAATATTAACTGGGAAGCTGCGTTTGCAAGTAAATATGAGATACAGGTTTCCACTGACGGCGAGGAATGGAAGACGGTCGCTGAGGAAGCGGGGGCAGTCGGCGACGTCCGCACGACCTTTGAGGCAGTCAGGGCGAGATATGTGAGAATGCAGGGTATCAAGAGAGCTACCCAGTATGGATACAATATTTTTGAGTTTGAAGTTTATGGGGCAAATCAGGCAAAAGCGCCGACGATTACTCCGGTATCCGGAGAATACAACACAGCGCAGACAGTAACGATGTCTACGACGGTCAAAGGCGCGGAAATTAAATATACGACGGATGGAACAGAACCGACAGAAGATTCACAGACTTATACGGCGCCGTTTACCGTCAACAAGTCTACACAGATTAAGGCGGTAACTTACCGGAAAGGAATGCTTCTCTCAGAGGTGACCACTGCGTCCATCCTGATTCGCGGCACGCTGGGACTGAATTTGACAGAAGCGCATATTGCAGTCGGAAATACCGTACAGCTCGCTTCGCTTTCCGGCGAAAGTGTGACATGGACGTCAGACCATGACAACATTGCGCATGTAGACGCAAACGGTTTAGTAACCGGACGGAATGTCGGCGAGGCAAACATTACCGCGACTGTTGCCGGAGGACAGAGCGCTTCCTGCAAAGTCATTGTCAGCGAGCCGAAGCATGTGGAAAAAGTAGAAATCAGACCGTCTGTTGTGACGATGAAAAACAAATCGTCAGAAACATTGGAGGCAGTCGTGACACCGGCAGATACAACCGACGACACGACGGCGACATGGAAATCTGATAATGACAACATCGTTTCCGTCAATGAAAACGGAACGCTGACCGCAAAGAGCGAAGGAAAAACGTTCGTGACAGTGACAATCGCAGGGCAGACCGCCCGCTGTGACGTGACGGTAGGTCCGGCAGCAACATTAAAGGAAATGATTTCCGATGCAAAATATAATCTTGCGCTTGGAAAGACTGCTTCCGTATCCTCCATTTATGCGGGAGAGGGAAGCCAGACGACCAATGTGCTGACCGACGGAAATCTTCAGAGCAATTATGTATCGACAGACTGGGATTCCTCTCATACATCAGAGTATGTACTGATTGATCTCGGAGCAAATTACAATACCGACGGCATTGACGCTCTTGCAGTTCAGTATGTAAACGGAAATACATGGTGCGGTGATTATGAAATTGAACTCTCTGATACGGGAATCGATTTTGTAAAGGCAGGCACCGTTACGGGACTGACCTATGAGGGCTCTGACGAGGGACTGTTTACCATTCCGCTGGAGGACTGCTCAGACAAACTGAGCACGACCAGATATGTCAAGATTACGCTTCAGGGACATAAAGACTGGGGCTTCCAGATCCGCGAGGTCGCTGTGCTTTCCACAGAGATGAAGGCGCAGGAAACGGAGATGGAACACTGCGAAGATCCGGCAGACTTTATCGTAACCGTTGACACGCCGCTTCAGATTGATTATGAAATCGTAGCGGGCGCAGGCCAGAACGGATACAAATACATGGTATTCTTGGACGGCGTTAAAGCAACGGATTTGATGGACGCAGGAAAGGGCGTGCTTCCGTCAACGAGCGGCAAGCATACCGTAAAGGCAGTATCATACTATGACGGCAAACTGTCAGAGGGCATTACAAGAGTAGTCACTGTTGATGACGGTTCGCTGAGAGATTATGTAAATACGGAGAGAAATATTTCCAAAGGCGCAAAGGTTGAGGTGCATGACATTTATCCAAACGAAGGAAGTCAGGATCCTCAGAAACTGACCGACGGTAATATTGCCGGAGATAAGGTAGAAACCGTCTGGGGCGAAGACAATGCGGATATCGTCGTAACGCTTGACAGGGCGGTTCCGATTAACGAAATTGAGGAAGTATTACTGGCGTTTACAGCCAACAATACTTACGCAAAAGACTTTAACATTCAGTTCTCCAAAGACGGAAACCGGTATGATACAGTAGCAGATATTGTGGATTGCATTTACGCTTCTCCGGTCGAAGTAAAGATCGATGCAGGCAAATATACACAGGGTACTGTACAGTACGTAAAAATTAACTTTACAAAGAAATCAGCAGGATACGGTTATCAGCTGTATGAAGTTGCAATTATGGGTACGACTGAAAAATATATGCCGGAAGAACCATACGGACTTGTCTTATCCAGTCCGCAGGAAGGCACCATTTCAGTGACCTTTGAGGGAGATACCGCTAACGGACAGACCTTTAATATTTATATTGATGATGAATTAAAGAGTATGAATCTGACAGCGGCAGGCACTTATACGTTTACCGGATTAGACGGAGGTTCGCATACCGTCAAAGTTACAGCAATATTAAACGGTATTGAATCCGAGGGCGTCACAGATAAAATCAGTATTACGGAAGGCGAAAAGCCGACTGAGGCAGACAGCGACGACGACCCGGATCTTCCGGTAGTGACTGAGAAATATACTACGGTAAAACCGGAAACAACTACGAAGAAGGCAGAAGCCACTTCGAAGAAACCGGAAACAACTTCAAAGAAACCGGAAGCAACTACGAAGAAACCGGAAGAAACTACGAAAAAGGCAGAAGCAACTACGGAAAAACCGGAAACAACTACGAAGAAACCGGAAGAATCTACAAATGAGACACCGTCAGAGGATAATGTTTCTACCAATGCAGAGTCTACTACCGAATCAGTGAAAGTACCGGAAACAGACGAGTCAGAAGAGACAACGCATTCTCCATATGATCCGGGATTTGACCCATCAGCATTGGACTATACTTCACTGACCTGTACAGATAATGAAAACCTGACTCTGGACTATGCAATTCAGTCAACAACAATTGAAGGTATCATACCAACATATATGGATGGCGGAAATACACTAAACTTAGAGTTTCCAGCAGATTATGGTGAAGTGACATCCATCACCATCAATGGGGAAGAGCCGGCAGATGGCGTTGTGGTTGAACAGGCGCCGGGACTGGTGAAAGTGAATCCGACAACAATCACGGATGACGGATATACGGTGATCAAGGTTACAACTGAGAAAGGTGAATTTACTTTTGTTATCAGGAAAGGAAGCCCTGCAGAACCGGGAACTGACATGACTGAAGTATCGACATCCGGCGCAGATGAAACGGGAATAACTGCAGCACCGGGCGAAGGCGAAGAAACAACCGCAGCACCGGGTGAAGAAACAACCGCAGCAGGCGGCGCAACAACTGCAGTGGCACCGGGCAAAAATGATACTACCGCAGCAGGCGGCGCAGGTACAGTGACTACCGCTGCTCCGATAGCAGTTCAGCCAACAGCAGCGCCGACGACTGCAAAGGTTCAAAAACCCGCAAAGGCAAAAGTAAAGAAAGTAGCCGCAAAGAGAAAATCTGCAAAGAAAATTAAGATTACAATCAGGAAGAACAGAGCAAAAGGTTACCAGGTAGCAATTTACAAGACAAAGAAAGATGCAAAGAAAAATAAGAGAGCATTAGTGAAGAAGTTTGTAAAGAAAACCAAAGTAACGATTACTTCCGGAAAGTTGAGGAATAAAAAGATATTATTTGTCAGAGTTCGTGCTTACAACTTAAATGGTAGGAAGAAAGTTTACGGCGCCTGGTCTAAAGTGAAAAAAATTAAAGTAAAATAACAGGCAATTCCTATTGGACGCCCACGGCAAATGCCGTGGGCGTTTTTTCAGGAATAAAGAAGTTTTGAACCGGGCGTTGCAAAAAAATCATCCTAAAATGGGAAATAAAAAATATTTCATCTTGAATCCAAATTTCAAATTTATTGTCATACGTTGATTTTCTCCCTTTTTCGTTTTATAATGAACACGGACTATGACTGAAAAATAAATGTAGTGAATCCCCGATTGCCACTACAAAGTTAGGAGGAAAAATGAATCGTGATCTGAGCATGACATGGGAGGAAGACAAACCCCATGAAGAATGTGGAGTATTTGGTATTTACGATCTGGATGGCAATGACGTTGCTTCCACGATCTATTACGGACTGTTTGCACTGCAGCACCGGGGACAGGAGAGTTGTGGAATTGCGGTTTCCGACACGTTCGGTCCCAGAAAAGTTTCGCTGCTCAAAGGAATGGGCCTGGTCAACGAGGTTTTTAATCAGGAAAATCTGGAAAATCTCAAGGGAAATATCGGCGTAGGACATGTCCGATATTCGACGGCAGGCGATAGTATTCCAAGTAATGCCCAGCCGCTGGTGCTGAATTATGTAAAGGGAACATTGATGCTGGCGCACAATGGAAATCTGATCAATGCAAACGAGCTGCGAAAGGAACTGGCATATACCGGCGCGATTTTTCAGACAACAATTGATTCGGAAGTTATTGCCTACCATATTGCCAGAGAGCGGATTCATACCCAAAAGGCGGAACAGGCGGTTGTCAATGCGATGAAAAAAATCAAAGGCGCCTATGCGCTCGTCATTTCCAGCCCGAGAAAACTGATTGGCGCAAGAGATCCTTACGGTTTCCGGCCGCTTTGCATTGGCAGGCGGGACAATGCGTATATTCTTGCATCAGAAACCTGCGCGCTGGATACGATTGACGCGGAGTTTATCCGCGACGTTGAGCCGGGAGAAGTAGTGACGATTGATCAGGACGGGATTCATTCCGATAAATCCATGTGTTTAAAACCACAGGAGCAGGCGCGGTGTGTTTTTGAATATATCTATTTTGCCAGACCGGACAGTTATTATGACGGGATGAGCGTTTATCATTCCAGAATTCTTGCAGGAAAGTTTCTTGCAATCGACAGTCCGGCAGACGCCGATATTGTCGTCGGGGTGCCGGAATCCGGAAACGCGGCGGCGATGGGTTATGCGATGCAGTCGGGCATTCCTTACGGTACCGCTTTTGTCAAAAACAGTTATGTCGGAAGAACTTTCATTAAACCGCAGCAGAAGATGAGAGAATCGAGCGTCCGCGTCAAACTCAACGTATTAAAGGAAGCCGTGGATGGGAAACGGGTAGTCATGATTGACGATTCGATTGTCCGTGGAACGACCAGCGACCGGATTGTTCAGATGTTAAAGGACGCAGGAGCGAAAGAGGTGCACGTCAGAATCAGTTCACCGCCATTTATCAGCGAGTGCTATTTTGGAACAGATGTGCCGAACAGGGAGCTTCTCATTGCGTACAACCGCACGATTGAAGAAATCAGACAGGTAATTGGTTCTGATACCTTGGCGTATCTGGATATCAATAGATTAAAGGAATTATCTGGTGGAAAAGAAATCTGCGTGGGATGCTTCACGGGAAAATATCCGATGGAACCCCCGAAAGATGACATCAGAGGAGAATATCATAAATAAGGAGGAACATTTATGACCGATAAATATGTAAGCCCATTGTCAGAGAGATATGCGAGCAAAGAGATGCAGTATATCTTTTCCCCGGACATGAAATTTAAGACATGGCGAAAATTGTGGATCGCCCTGGCGGAGTCCGAGATGGAACTGGGGCTGAATATTACGCAGGAACAGATTGACGAACTCAAAGCAAATGCCGAAAACATTAACTATGAGGATGCAAAGAGAAGGGAAAAGGAAGTCCGCCATGACGTGATGTCCCATGTTTATGCATACGGACTGCAGTGCCCGAAGGCAAAGGGTATCATCCATCTGGGAGCCACTTCGTGCTATGTCGGCGACAATACAGATATTATCATTATGACGGAAGGACTTCGGCTGGTTCGGAAAAAACTGCTGAATGTCATCAATGAACTTGCAAAATTTGCAGATCAGTATAAGGCGCAGCCGACGCTTGCCTTTACGCATTTTCAGCCGGCACAGCCGACGACAGTAGGAAAAAGAGCTACACTTTGGCTGATGGAATTGAAACTTGATTTAGACGATCTGGATTATGTTTTAGACCATATGATGCTGCTCGGTTCTAAGGGAACGACCGGCACACAGGCAAGTTTTCTGGAACTGTTCGAAGGTGACCATGAGAAAGTCAAAGAACTGGAACAGAAAATTGCAGAAAAAATGGGATATGAAAAGTGTTTTCCGGTTTCCGGACAAACCTATTCCAGAAAGATGGATACCAGAGTTTTAAATATTCTGGCAGGCATTGCGGCGAGCGCACATAAATTTTCCAATGATATCCGTCTGCTTCAACATTTAAAAGAGATTGAAGAGCCGTTTGAAAAGAATCAGATTGGTTCCTCAGCCATGGCATACAAGAGAAATCCGATGCGAAGTGAGCGGATTGCCTCTCTGGCAAATTATGTGATGGTGACGGCACTCAATCCGGCAATCACGTCAGCAACGCAATGGTTTGAGAGAACATTGGATGATTCGGCAAACAAGCGTCTGAGCGTTCCGGAATCATTCCTTGCAATTGACGGTATTTTGGATTTATACATGAATGTGGTAGACGGACTGGTTGTCTATGATAAAGTGATTACTAAGCGTCTGATGAGTGAACTTCCGTTTATGGCGACAGAAAATATCATGATGGACGCTGTAAAGGCCGGGGGCGACCGACAGGAACTGCACGAGAAGATCCGTGAACTGTCTATGCAGGCGGGAGCAAATGTGAAGCAGAAAGGGCTGGACAATAATCTTTTGGAACTGATTGCAGGAGATGAGGCGTTTAACCTTTCTTATGAAGATTTGCAAAAGACAATGGACCCGTCAAAATATGTGGGCCGTTCTCCAGAGCAGGTGGATGCGTTTTTGAAGGAAGAAATTAATCCGATATTAGAGGCAAACAAAGAACTTTTAGGAATGTCCGCAGCAATCAACGTGTAGGATTTTTATATGAACAGCCCAATCGCATCTGTGATATGGGAAATCTGTGAATTTTTGGTGAAAGCCTTTCTTTATCAAAAGGATTGTGTTAAAATCGTTTGTATGCAAAAGTAAGAAAGATCCTGATTTTGCAAACTAAAAAAAGAGGAGAATAAAAATGTATAAAAAATTTTTGGCAGGAGCATTGACAGCGATTATGGCGTTTAGTCTGGTTGCTTGCGGAAGCTCTGATGATAAGGACAAAAAAAGCGAACAGGAAACAGTGACTACGGGAGAGGACGCCACGACAGGAAAATATACTGCTTCTGATGATGAAATCGAAGTAAAATATGGCGTGATTAAACTGGTTGATGTAAAAGACGTTACCGTTTATGAAGATAACATTAAAGTGACGGAAGATGCATATAAGTCACAGACAGAAAGCATTCTTTCACAGTCTTCTACCCAGAAAACGGTGAAAAAAGGAAAAGTAAAAAAAGATTCTTCTGTTGTCGTAGATTATTCCGGTCAGATTGAAGTGGACGGAAAGAAAGTAACCTTTGACGGCGGTACCGCAGAAGATCAGACAATCAATGTCGGAACAGACAGCGCAAACTATATTGATGGTTTTGTATCCTGTCTGATTGGCAAAAAGGTTGGCGCAAAATTTACGGAAAAGTTAAAATTCCCGGATGATTATTCCAATACGACAAAGGTCGATGATAAAGATGTGAAACTTGCAGGAAAAGATGTGTGGTTTACGTATACCATCAAATCTCTTCAGAAGACCGTAACGCCAAAATTAGACGATAAGTTTGTAAAAGAACATTTTGGCGCATACGGAGTCAACACAGTGGATGAATTCCATGATTATGCATTCAAGCAGATGAGAATTTCCAATATTGTCAATGGAAGCTGGTCTGACTATGTTGCTTCCTGCGAAGTAATTTCTTACAGTTCTGATGTGAAAAAAGAACAGATTGAAAAGTACAATAAAAATTATGAACAGCAGATTGCAAGTTCTTACGGAGCAACACTGGATCAGTATTTAGAAGCCTGTTCCATGTCCCAGGAAGAATGGGATCAGCAGGTTGAAGACAGTGTGTTAAGCGATATGAAGACCCGCATGGTTGTCGAGGCGCTGGCAAAGACCGGCGGCATTGAATTGACGGATAAAGTTTATAATGCCGAGGCAGCCACAATGGCAGAAGCAATGACTGCTACCGTAAAAGACTTGGAAACAAATTATGGAAAAGACGAAGTAGAATATGCGATTCTTTTCCAGAAGGTTCAAGAGTATTTCTCAGAAAATGTTACGGTAAAGAAGGGCGCCGAGCCAACGACGGAAGCGCCGACAGAGGCAACAACAAAAGCGGCTGAAACAACAAAAAAAGCAGAGAAATAAATTGAGTCATTTGATTTAAAGAACAATAGGAAAGCACTCCGGGAAACGGTTGCTGCTTTCCTATTTTTTATTTTATAGGAAATTGCTTTGCAATTCCTATAAAATAAAAATGCTCCGCAAGGATTGATAAATTACTTGAAATCATATGCGGAGTATGCTAAATTATCCTCGGATAGTATTCGCAAAGAAACTATACCACTGAATATTCACTATATAACAAATCAAGAGCGCAGCTCATATCTGAACAGAATGAGACTCATTGTCCCGACGAAAAGGAGGGATGCCCATGAAATTTGGATTTATAGGAGCAGGGAAAGTCGGGTTTTCCCTGGGAAAGTATTTTGCTGAAAATGGTCTGGATATCGCAGGTTATTACAGCGAATGGAAAAAGGATGCCTTGGAGGCATCAGCGTTTACCGGTTCAAGTACTTATGAGGATATGGAACAACTGGTAAAGGACAGTGACATCTTATTTTTAACCGTTCCTGACGGAGTGATTGCTTCGGTTTGGGAACAAATGAAATCGTATTGTTTGAGTGAAAAAATCGTGTGCCATTGCAGTGGCGCATTGTCTTCAGAGGTCTTTACGGATATATCAGAACATGCATGTTTTGGTTTTTCTATCCACCCGCTCTTTGCAGTCAGTGACAAATACCATTCTTACAAAGAGCTTTCTCACAGTTATTTTACATTAGAGGGTTCCCCGGAAAAAATGGACAGCATACAGGGGTTGTTTGCGCGTCTTGGAAATCCGGTGCGGATTATTGCAAAAGAAAATAAAGTGAAATACCATGCTGCGGCCGCAGTGGCAAGTAACCTGGTTGTGGGCGTGCTGCATATGGCAGAGCGGTTAATGCAGGAGTGCGGATTTGACAAAGAATCTGCCGGAAAGGCGCTTTCACCGATTATCCGCGGAAATGTAGAGACTGTTTTATCCAAGGGGTGCGTCGATGCGTTGACCGGCCCCGTCGAGAGAAATGATGAAACAACCGTGCAGAAACATTTATCTGTACTGTCAGGAAACGGTCTGGAAATTTACAGGGCAGTATCGGAAGAACTGGTGGATATTGCAAAACAGAAATACCCGGACAGGGACTATGGAAAAATGGAGGCGATGTTACGATGAAGAATACAGTCAGCACAATTTTAAAACAGAAGCAGGAGGGAAAGAAGATTTCCATGCTGACCTGCTATGATTATTCGACAGCAAAACTGATGGAAGAAGTGGGAGTCAATACGATTCTGGTCGGTGACTCTCTTGGAAATACCGTTTTGGGATATGAAGATACGCTTCAGGTGACCGTTGAAGACATGATTCACCATTGTGCAGCAGTATCAAGAGGAATTAAAAATATTCTTCTGGTCTGCGACATGCCGTTTATGTCTTATCAGGCGTCGGTTTATGACGCCGTTGTCAATGCGGGAAGACTGGTCAAAGAAGGACATGCAAACATGGTCAAACTGGAAGGCGGAAAAGAAGTATGCCCGCAGATTGCGGCGATTGTCAAAGCATCGATCCCGGTCTGCGCTCATCTTGGACTAACGCCGCAATCCATCAATTCGTTTGGCGGCTATAAAGTTCAGGGAAAAACAGAAGCGGCGGCAAAGAAGTTAATAGAGGATGCTGTCGCAGTGCAGGAGGCAGGCGCTTCCATGGTTGTTCTGGAAGGCGTTCCGGCAAAACTGGCAAAACTGGTGACGGAAAAACTTTCGATTCCGACGATTGGAATCGGGGCAGGACCTGACTGCGACGGACAGGTGCTGGTCTATCAGGATATGCTCGGCATGTTTACTGACTATGTACCGAAATTTGTCAAACAGTTTGCATCGGTCGGTGAAGTGATGAAAGGAGCGTTCCGGGATTATCTCGAAGAAATTCAAAATGGAACGTTTCCGGCAGCAGAACATACATACAGCATCGATGATGAAGTGATTGAAAAATTGTATTAGTGAGGAGTTTCTATGAAAGTTGCAACGACAATTCATGAAGTAAGAACATTGGTAAAGAGTTGGAAAAAAGAGGGGCAAAGTGTCGGTTTGGTACCGACGATGGGATATCTTCACGAGGGACATGGAAGTCTGATCCAAAAGGCGCGGGAAAATAATGACAGAGTTGTAGTCAGCGTTTTTGTCAACCCGATGCAGTTTGGTCCGAGTGAAGATTTGGAAAGTTATCCGCGGGATTTTGAAAAGGACAGCCAGTATTGTCAAAGTCTGGGAGCAGATTTGATTTTTCATCCGAGTCCGGAGGAAATGTATCATGAGGATTTCAGCACTTATGTCGATATGTCCGTTTTAACCGAAGAACTCTGTGGACTATCCAGACCGGTTCACTTTCGCGGCGTCTGCACGGTTGTTACAAAACTGTTCAACATTGTACAGCCTGACAATGCTTATTTTGGGGAGAAAGATGCCCAGCAGTTGGCTATTATCAAGCATATGGTGCAGGATTTAAATATGGACATCCATGTTGTCGGCTGCCCGATTGTCAGAGAGGCAGACGGACTTGCAAAAAGTTCAAGAAATACCTATCTGACGGATCGGGAGCGGCAGGCGGCGCTGATATTGAGCCGCACAATTGAGCTTGGAAAGAAACTTGTGGCGGACGGAGAGCGTGACGCTGACGTTCTTGTTGCAAAGATGAAGAAAAATATTGAAAGCGAACCGCTGGCAAAAATTGATTATGTCAAGGCAGTCAACGGATTGACCATGCAGCAGCAAAAAGAAGTGAAAGCGCCAATGCTCGTGGCAATGGCAGTATATATTGGAAAAACACGTCTCATTGACAACTTTATTTTAGGAGAATCCGTATGTTAGTAAATATGTTAAAAAGTAAAATCCACAGGGCGACTGTCATGCAGGCGGAATTGAATTATGTGGGCAGCATTACGATTGATGAAGCGCTGATGAAAGCGGCAGGAATTTATGAGTATGAGAAAGTGCAGATTGCGGATGTGGATAACGGAAACCGCTTTGAAACCTATGTCATTGCCGGCGAGGAAGGTTCCGGCATGATCTGCCTAAACGGCGCGGCTGCGCATCAGGTTCAGCTGGGCGATAAGATCATTATTATGTGTTATGCCCAGATGACGCCCGAAGAGGTGAAGGAAAACAAACCAAAGGTCGTTTTTGTGGATGACGAAAACAAGATTACGAGAGTGACAAATTATGAAAAACATGGGCAGCTGTTTGATCTTTAAGAAGATACCAAAATTTTCGTATGGGTTATCAAATCACATTCAGTTCAAAATGTTTTGATAGGATAAAAAGGAGTTTTTATGTTAGCAGATAAAACGGTAGTTCTGGGGGTCACGGGAAGTATCGCGGCTTATAAAATTGCAAATCTTGCCAGCGCCTTGAAAAAGAAGCATGCAGATGTTCATGTTATTATGACAAAGAATGCGGTCAACTTTATCAATCCGATTACTTTTGAGACGCTGACAGGGAATAAATGTCTGGTGGATACCTTTGATAGAAATTTTGAATTTCAGGTAGAGCATGTTGCCCTGGCAAAGCGGGCAGACATTTTTATGGTCGCGCCGGCAAGCGCCAATGTCATTGGAAAGATTGCCGGTGGGATTTCAGATGATATGCTGACGACTACCATCATGGCGGCAAAGTGTCCGAAATATATTGCGCCGGCGATGAATACCAATATGTTTGAAAATGAGATTGTTCAGGACAATCTCAAAAAACTGAAGAAGTATGGGTATCACATCATCAGCCCGGCCGAGGGGTATCTTGCATGCGGCGATACCGGCAAGGGGAAAATGCCGGAGCCGGAGATGCTTTTGGAATACATACTCAAAGAACTTGCCTATGAAAAAGACCTGGCAGGGACAAAGGTCTTAGTGACCGCGGGGCCGACGATAGAACCAATCGATCCGGTTCGCTTTATCAGCAACCGCTCGACCGGTAAAATGGGTTATGCGCTCGCTTATCAGGCGATGCTCAGAGGAGCGGATGTGACGCTTGTCACAGGGAAAACAGCACTCAAAAAACCGGACTTTATCAAAGTGATTGAAGTGGAGAGCGCAGACGAAATGTTTGAAAGCGTCTCCGGTCAATTTGACGTACAGGACATTTTAATCATGAGCGCAGCTGTGGCGGATTACCGGCCAAAGGTACAGAGTACGGAAAAGATGAAGAAAAAGGATGGAGAACTATCGATTGCGCTGGAGAGGACAACCGACATTATCAGCACGCTGGCTGCAAAGAAAACCAGACAGTTTCTTTGCGGATTTTCTATGGAAACAGAAAATCTGATAGAAAACTCCAAGGAAAAACTACAAAAAAAGAATCTGGATATGATCTGCGCGAACAATCTGAAAGTGAAGGGCGCAGGATTTGGAACAGATACCAATGTTGTGACGATGATCACAGAGGATTGTATTGCCGAACTTCCATTGCAGTCAAAGAATGACGTTGCAGATCAGATTTTAGACATGATTCAGAAACAGAGAAAGCGAGAAATTTATGAGTAGAAAATCTAAAAAACAACTATGCCGGTTATTAGTAACAGCCATGGTACTGGGAAGCATTTCTACTACCGGATGGCACGTGGAAACACTTGCAAAAGATAGCGGACAGGTTACGCAAAACGTATCAGCAACAGAAGAAGAAGCGACGATGAAACCGGAATCAGAGTCTGTTTCCGAAGAAAAGGGAACGGAGAAGGGTACAACAGAGGAGGAAGTAACGGGCGAATCTTCCACTGGCGAAACAATCTCTGAAGAATCTTCGGAGGAGACAACCGAAGAAACGACAGAGGAGACAACAACCGAAGAAACAACGCCGGAAACGACGATAGAACCGACAACGCCGGAGCCGACAACAGAGGAACCGACAATCAAGGGAAAAGTAAAGTGGCATGGGAAGGTTGTTCCGGGAGCTACGATGAAGGGAATCGATGTCAGCCACCATAATGGAAATATCAACTGGAAAAAGGTGGCAAAGACCGATGTGGATTATGCAATCATCCGCTGTGGTTATGGCAGCAATTACGCATCTCAGGATGATTTAAAATGGAAGCAGAATGTCAAGGGCTGTCAGGACAATCGGATACCGTTTGGCGTTTATATTTATTCCTATGCGACGACGGAAGCAATGGCAAAGAGCGAAGCGCAGCATGTACTGCGCCTTGTAAAGGGACTTCAGATGAGTTTTCCAATTTACTATGATATGGAAGATGTGGTTCAGCTGCGGCTGTCCGCAGCAAAGAGAAAACGGATTGCAAACACATTTTTGCAGATTATTTCCAGCAGCGGGTACGAATGCGGTATTTATTCCAACAAAAACTGGTGGACCAATTACATCCCGTCCTTGGTAGAAATCGTGCAGTCAAAATGGGTGGCACAGTATAATACAGCCTGTACATATAACGGTTCTTATGACATGTGGCAATGTACTTCCACAGAAAAAATCAGTGGAATCTCAGGCAATACAGACTTGAATTTCTGGTATAAAGAGATCAGAACGGCCAGTTACAATATTTATAAAAAAACGACGGTAAGCAAACCGAAAAAGCTTACGATAAAAAAGGTAAAGACCGGGAAGAAAACGGCAACACTGCAGTGGACAGCGCGGAAAAATGCCGTTGCCTATCAGGTGCAGTATTCCAGATACAAAAAATTTAAAAAAGGCGTGAAAAAAACAACGACAAGTAAAACAATCAAACTCACAAAACTGAAGCGCAGGAAATATTATTATTTCAGAGTCCGCTGTTACCGGTATAAAAAGACAAGCCGGTTGTATTCTTCCTGGAGCAAGGCGGTCCGCAAAAAGATTAAATAATTGTTTTTAATCATAAAACAGAGAAAAGAATTTATGAACACAGTTTTTACACAGGTGTCCATAAATTCTTTTTTCTTTGGCAATTTTCAAATCACCTATGTTTTGCTCTGGGAAAGATTAATTATCTTTTGAACTTTTGATGATTTTTTCCATATTTCGGTTGTTGAATTTGTTTGAAAAAAGTGTTACCATAAAACAAAAGAGAACAGATGTTCGATTTTGACAGGAAGTGAGAGATGATGAAAATTCAGCAGCAGATGACGGTTTCAGAAAAATTAAAAATATTGACAGATGCGGCAAAATACGACGTGGCGTGCACGAGCAGCGGAGTGGACCGCACAAATTCCGGACAGGGGATGGGAGACGCCCATGCATGTGGAATCTGTCACACGTTTTCTTCGGATGGCAGATGTGTGTCTCTTTTAAAAATTTTATTCACGAACGAGTGCATTTTTGACTGCAGATACTGCGTAAACCGGAAGTCTAATGACGTGCCGCGGGCTTCTTTTACGCCGGACGAAATCTGTGAACTGACGATGCAGTTTTACCGCAGAAACTATATCGAAGGACTGTTCTTAAGTTCAGGCATTATCAAAAGTCCGGATTTTACGATGGGTCTGATTTATGAGGCATTATGGAAACTCCGCAATCAATACCGGTTTTTCGGATATATTCATGTGAAAGCGATTCCCGGAGCCTCGAAGGAAATCATTGAACGCATCGGGTTTCTGGCAGACCGCATGAGTGTCAATCTTGAGCTCCCTACTAAGCAGGCGTTGGCGCAGCTGGCGCCAAATAAGAATTTTCAGAACATTATGCGTCCGATGAATCAAATCCGGGAAGGAATTCAAAATCTGCTCCCTGATAAAAAAGGCGGTTATGAGTTGACGACGAGAGGCGGGAAGAAAAAACAGTCCGCATTTGTTCCTGCCGGGCAGAGCACCCAGATGATTATCGGGGCAACGCCCGAGACCGACTATCAGCTGATGACGGTCACGGAATATATGTATCAGAAAATGAAGATGAAGCGCGTATTTTATTCTGCCTTTGTCGATGTCAACCGGAATATTGATGCGCCTGCTGTGGTGGGACCAAATCCGCTTTTGCGGGAACATCGGCTGTATCAGGCAGACTGGCTTCTGCGGTATTACGGATTTCATGTAAAGGAACTGTTGAATGAGCAGCACCAGAATTTTAATGTTGCACTGGACCCGAAATGTGACTGGGCGGTCAATCATCTGGAGTGTTTTCCGGTGGAAATCATGAAGGCAGATTACTATTTACTGCTGCGTGTTCCGGGGATTGGCGTGCGGTCGGCAAAGCGGATTGTCTCGGCACGCCGGTATACCATGCTTGATTTCCAAAGCTTGAAAAAAATGGGCGTTGTGCTAAAGAGGGCAGCGTATTTTATTACCTGCTCCGGAAAGACGATGTTTCCGCTTCGTTTGGAGCGGGATTATCTGGCCCGGTGTATTGCGGACCGGGACAGAAGGCAGATTTTTGCAATTGAAGACGACACGACTTATAAACAGATGACATTGATGGATTTAGAGGTGAATAAAGTATGAATATAACATTGGTTTGTGAAGATTCCTTTGAAGGGATTATGACGGCGGTTTATGACGCATGGGTGCTGATGAATCAGGGGCACCAGCTCAATATTTTTCCGGGAAACAGTTACACGCCGACCTTTTTTTCAGACTATCGGACGGTACGGACAGATCGGGAAAAAGCAGATAAGGTAGCGCGTTCCATCCGCATTAAAATTTCGATGGAAGCTTATGTGATGGTATATCGCGCCTGTATGCATTATACGGCTGAAAAAGCAGATATCGTGCTGAATTTCTTAAAGATTGGTTATCAACAAGGAAGAAGAGTGCTGAAGATGCTTGGAAATCCGGATGTGCTTGCCCTGATGGAATTGGACCGGAAGGTGGCAAATGAAACACACAATTTTAAAGGATTTCTCCGATTTACAGAATTAAAAGGAGGAATGCTGTTTGGAAAAATTGAACCCCGGTGCGATGTGGTTCCGCTGCTTGAAAAACATTTTTCAGAGCGCTTTCCGAAAGAAAACTGGATTATTTATGATGAAAAGAGAAAGAAAGCGCTGGTTCATCCGGCAGAGGGAGAGTGCGTTATGATTATAGGACAGGCGGTCCGGGAGCGGATTGCGGCGCTGCAGAAAGTAGACGAATACGAAGATTTGTGGAAAGTTTTCTTTGATACGATTGGCATTGAAGCGCGCAAAAACCCGAAATGCCAGCAGACCAATCTTCCGCAGTGGTATCGGAAAAACATGACGGAACATAGTCCGCTTTCATAGATTCACAGGAAAGAAGGATGGAGACGCCAATCCACACGATTCCACGCATTGACTCTTCACCCCTTGAGGTTTTTATGATATACTGTTTCTTGTGTAAACGAGATAAAGAAAACCTGTTGATATCACAGGAAAATAACACAAATTTATCAGAATGGCATAAAAAACATTCAGGAGGAACTCATGAGTAAAGTTAAGAGAGTTTATGTAGAAAAAAAGCAGCCGTATGCTGTCACAGCAAAGGAACTGACCGAGGATATTCAAAGTTATCTGGAAATGGACGAATTGAAAAATGTCCGGGTGCTGGTGCGGTATGACGTAGAAAATCTATCCGAAGAGACCTATCAGAAAGCGCTGACCTCTGTATTTTCTGAACCGCCGGTAGACGATGTTTACGAGGAAACACTTCCATACAATCCGGAGACAGAGAAAGTCTTTAGTGTAGAATATCTGCCGGGACAGTTTGACCAGAGAGCGGATTCTGCAGTGCAGTGTGTCAAGTTTTTAAATGAAGAAGAAGATCCGGTCATTAAGACTGCGATGACTTATGTGCTGGAAGGAACGCTAAGCGAAGAGCAGTTTGAACAGATAAAAAACTACTGCATCAATCCGGTCGATTCCAGGGAAACCGGACTGGAAAAGCCGGAAACCTTAGTAACGGAATTTGAAGAGCCGGCGGATGTCGTAATCTTTGACGGTTTTAAGGACATGTCGGAAGAACCGCTTCGGGACTTGTACAATTCTCTGGGACTTGCCATGACATTCCGTGACTTTTTACATATACAAAATTATTTCAAAAACGAGGAAGACAGAGATCCTTCCATGACAGAAATCCGTGTGCTGGATACTTATTGGTCTGACCACTGCCGTCACACGACGTTCAATACCGAACTGACAAACATCAGTTTTGACGACGGTTTCTATCATGAGCCGATTGTAAAAACTTACGAGGATTATCTGGATACCCGGAAAGACGTTTTTGGAGAGCGCAAAGATAAATTTATCTGTTTAATGGATCTGGCGTTGATTGCGATGCGCAAACTGAAGAAAGAGGGTAAACTGGACGATCAGGAAAAGTCTGATGAAATTAACGCCTGCAGCATTGTTGTACCGGTTGAGGTTGACGGAGAAACAGAGGAATGGCTGGTGAATTTCAAAAATGAAACCCATAATCATCCGACGGAAATTGAACCGTTTGGTGGCGCTGCCACCTGTCTTGGCGGAGCAATCAGAGACCCGCTTTCAGGACGTACCTATGTCTATCAGGCGATGCGTGTTACCGGAGCGGCAGACCCGACAAAATCAATGAGCGAAACCCTGCCGGGAAAACTTCCACAGAAAAAACTGGTCCGTGGAGCGGCAGACGGGTACAGTTCTTATGGCAACCAGATTGGACTTGCCACGGGACTGGTTAAGGAAATATATCATCCGGATTATGTGGCAAAGCGCATGGAAATCGGCGCCGTCATGGGTGCGGCTCCCCGCCGTGCAGTACAGCGGCTGACCTCAGATCCGGGAGACATTATTGTGCTGTTAGGAGGCAGAACCGGAAGAGACGGCTGCGGCGGAGCAACCGGATCATCCAAAATCCATACAGAGGAATCTATTGAAACCTGCGGCGCAGAAGTACAAAAGGGAAATGCACCGACAGAGCGGAAACTGCAGCGGTTATTCAGAAGAGAAGAAGTTTCCCATATGATAAAAAAATGTAACGACTTTGGCGCGGGCGGGGTATCCGTGGCAATCGGCGAACTTGCGGACGGACTTCATGTAAATCTTGACAAAGTGCCGAAAAAATATGCCGGACTCGACGGAACGGAAATTGCCATTTCAGAATCTCAGGAGAGAATGGCAGTTGTGGTAGACCCTGCAGATGTGGAACAGTTTTTAATTTATGCCAATGAAGAAAATCTGGAAGCAACCGTTGTGGCGGAGGTGACAGAAGAACCGAGACTGGTACTGGAATGGCGGGGAAAAGAAATTGTCAATATTTCCAGAGCGTTCTTAGATACCAACGGCGCACACCAGGAAACGACTGTTGAAGTAGATATGCCGGATGAAAATAAAAACTTCTTTCAGAAGCCGGAAGTGCAGAATGTAAAGGAACGCTGGCTGGAAACACTGGGCGATTTGAATGTATGTTCCCAAAAGGGACTGGTCGAAAAATTTGACGGTTCCATCGGAGCGGGTTCTGTGTACATGCCTCATGGTGGAAAATATCAGATGACAGAAACCCAGACGATGGTGGCAAAACTTCCGGTATTACAGGGAAAATGCGATACCGTGACGATGATGAGTTATGGGTTTGACCCTTATTTATCAAGCTGGAGTCCGTATCACGGCGCAATGTATGCAGTCGTAGATTCGATTGCAAAGGTTGTTGCAGCCGGTGGTGATTATAAAAAAATCCGTATGACATATCAGGAATATTTCCGGAGAATGACTGAGGATCCACGCCGTTGGAGCCAGCCGTTTGCAGCGCTTCTCGGAGCGTTTGACGCACAGATGGGATTTGGCCTTCCGTCAATCGGTGGAAAGGACAGTATGTCAGGAACGTTTAATGATATTGATGTTCCACCGACATTGGTCTCATTTGCAGTTGATGTGGCAAAGGAAAAGGATATTATCACGCCGGAACTGAAAGCGGCAGGAAATAAAATTGTCAAATTTGAGTGCAGCAGAGATTCGTATGAAAAGCCGGTTTATGGCGAGATTATGAAACTGTATGACGAAATTCATGAAATGATTCAAAAGGGTGTGATTATTTCTGCGTATGCAGTGGACGCAAAGGGTGTGATTCCGGCAGTCAGCAAGATGGCTTTTGGAAACAAAATCGGCGTCAGTCTCAGTGGACGGATTCCGGGTGCAGATTTGTTCGCGCCGGGATTTGGCGATATTGTAGCAGAAATTCCGGCAGACCGTTTGGACGAGATTACTGCCAGTTATGTATTGCTTGGTGAAACAAATGACAGACAGACCTTGGAATACGGATATGATGTGATTTCGATGGACGATGCAGTCCATGCATGGCAGAAGCCGCTCGAAAAAGTATTTCCTACGAGAAGTCATCAAAATAAGGAAATTCTGGATACTCCGATTTATGACAAAGGAAGCGTATATATCTGTAAAAACAAGGTGGCTGTGCCAACCGTATTTATTCCGGTATTTCCGGGAACCAACTGTGAATATGACAGCGCAAAGGCATTTGAAAAGGCGGGCGCCAATGTCATCACAAAGGTATTTAAGAACCTGACGCCGGAAGATATCAGGGATTCCGTCGATATCTTTGAAAAAGCGATTGCGCAGGCGCAGATTATCATGTTCCCGGGTGGATTCAGTGCCGGTGACGAACCGGATGGTTCTGCAAAGTTCTTTGCAACGGCCTTTCGGAATGCAAAAATTGAAGAAGCAGTTCATAAACTGCTCAATGAGCGGGACGGTCTGGCGCTCGGTATCTGTAACGGATTCCAGGCGTTGATTAAATTGGGACTGGTACCAAACGGACAGATTACCGGACAGGATTTCAATTCTCCGACATTGACCTACAATACCATCAACCGCCATGTATCAAAGATGGTTTATACAAAAGTCGTATCGAACAAGTCTCCATGGCTTCAGAAAGCAGACCTTGGAGGAATCTATGTCAATCCGGCGTCACACGGAGAGGGTAGATTTGTCGCGCCAAAAGAAACCATTTCGCAGCTCTTTGAAAATGGGCAGGTTGCAACGCAGTATGTCAATCATCAGGGACAGCCGACGATGGACGAGGAATGGAATGTCAACGGTTCCTATGCAGCCATTGAAGGAATTACCAGTCCGGACGGCAGATGCTTTGGCAAGATGGCGCACATTGAAAGAAAAGGTCTTTCCGTGGCAAAAAATATTTATGGAGAGCAGGATTTAGGCGTATTTGAATCCGGCGTACAATATTTTAAATAAAACACCGGACAAACCGGGATAAGGAGTAGAACGATGAACCGTATCAAACAGTCAAATTTGTCAATGCTTGGATTTTCCGTGATCGCGTTGGTGATAGGGATTTTAATGTATCGATTTCCATTGAAGGTCATTCATGTCGTGGGATATACCCTTGCGGTGATTTTATTATTACTTGCAGTCCGATACCTGTATGAATTTATCAAGAAGGATGAGACGGGCGGACATTACAAATATAAAATAGTTTTCGCGATTGTCCTGATTGCAGCGGCAATTACTATTGCTGTGGAAAATCATATGATTCAGGTATTTCTCATCTACGCTATTGGAATTTTGATTATTATAAGCGCTCTAATTAAAGGAGAAAGCGCATATTTCCTCAAAAAAATGGAAGGCAGATGGATTCCTCTGTTGGTTCTTGCAGTGCTTTGTCTGGCTCTGGGAATTTTGGTGCTTTTGATGCCGCCAAACGCCGCGGATCATGGCAGTTATCGTCAGATTGGCGAACGGGGAATTGAAGTGCTTGGAATTATTTTTGCCGTAACCGGTCTGATTGACTTTATTTATACACTTTCAGTGACTCCGGCGGTTCGGGAATACAAAAAGAAACAAAAAACTGCCGCGGCAGAAAAAAAAGAGTAGAACAAAGTTTTAAGAATTAGAAAAATGCTTCTTTACAGAGATGAATCCCTGTAAAGAAGCATTTTTTGATAAAGCGAGGATTGTATTTTTTATGAAATTGTTTCATATTTCTGTATGATCCCAATCCCAATCGCATGCGGACCGGTATGGGTACAGGAAACAACACCGATTTCTACATTGGTGTCAGTATTAAGCCGGATGCCGATTTTTTCTTCGACTGCGCTCATAAAAGAAACACCTTCGGAAGCATCGTATCCATATCCAACAGAGACAATGAAATTATCTTTTCCACGTTCAGTTAAATATTTCTCAGCAATCTCAATCAGCGAATTTTTAATTTTATTTCGATTTCTTCCCAGACCGCCAAACCCGATATCGCCATCCTTCATAATGATGATTGGTTTTACTCCGAGTTTCCCGGAGGTAAATTTGGCAAGTTTTCCGATTCGTCCACCGATTTGCAGATAATCCAGAGATCCTACCGTAAAAATAATCCGGGCAGATTTCATCAGCGCATCCATTTTGTCAAGCACTTCTTTCACAGAAAGTCCGGCATCCCTCATACGCACCGTCTGGTCAATGATCAATGCTTGAGATACCGTATTTTGCTGAGAATCGATTACCGTAATATCTGCCTGCGGATATTCCTCCTCAACTAACATTTTTGCGTTCCTGGCGGAATTGTATGACCCGCTCAAGTGAAGAGAAATCGTAAAGCAGATGACCGGAATCTGATCTTTGGCATATTTCCGAAACACTTCGGCATAGGATTCGACAGAAGGAAGGGATGTTTTCGGAAACAGCGCCGGGTCGTCGACCAGACGTTGATAAAACTCCTTTCTGGAAATCTCAAGCGTGTCTTTCAGAAATGTTTCGCCGTCAAAGGAAACAGAAATCGGTACAATTTCAATATTATGTTTATGAATATATTTTTGTGATAAATCACAGGCGCTATCGCTTATTATTTGAAACATCATTATAATAACCCCTTTATCTAGTATTGAATACTACATTAAGTATAACATGAATGAGACAGAATTCAATAGCAATTTGCAAATATTGATAGAGTAAATTTATTGACAGCTGGGAAAGGCAGGAAAAATCCTTAAATATCATTCATTCCGGTTGTCTTTTACGGATATTGAAGACCGTTTTTTTATATGATATACTACTATCAATTATATCCGGATGAGGCGGTTTCAAAACCCATGGATGTCAAAAGCATAAATAAGAATGAAAGATGAGAAGAAAAATGAAAACAGTGATTCAGGTGTGGACAAAACATAAAAATAAAATTGTTGAGGGAGTGGTCATCAGTTTAATTACCGCATGGGCAGTTGTTTCGATGTTCGTGGGAACTTATAACCAGATCTCAAATCAGACCTATCCGGCGCAGACCAACGTTGCCGTCAGAATCATGCTGATATTGGCGGCGGCGGTTCTGATAGGAATATTATATCGATTTCACGATGATATTGCCCGGATTCTGATGTTTGCGTTTATTTCCGTTTATATGATTCTTTGCGCTGTGAAGGGGTATGATATGGACTGGGAGTCTATGGGATATCAGGTTGGCGTCTGGAATCACCTTGGAAATGTCATGCTGACGATTATTTTAAGTTTTTTTGCGGTGCTGGCGTTTTTATATGTAAGAGAAGACATTTTCCAATTATTCCGGCGGCTGAAACTGAGCCGGAGAGGAATGTATATCTGCGCGTTGCTCGTTATGATTTTTACTTTTGCCATGGTGGGAATCGCGACTGTCAGCCGTTATGCAGCATATACAAATTCGACATTTGATTTTGGTATTTTTGCGCAGATGTATGAATATATGAAACAGACCGGTCTTCCAAACACGACCGTAGAACGAAATGTTTTAATATCCCATTTTGCAGTACATTTTTCGCCTATATTTTATCTAACGCTGCCAATCTATTATATTTTCCCATCGCCGGTCACCGTACAGCTGATTCAGGCGGCAATGATTGCCCTGCCGATTATTCCGATTGTTTTGTTGGGAAAAAAATATCAACTGAGCAACTGGATGATTGTGGGACTGACGTTGATTTATGCGCTGTATCCTGCCACGATGAGCGGCAGTCTTTATGATATTCACGAAAATTGCTTTTTAACCTTCATGGTACTCCTGACGATATGGTTTATTGAAAAGAACAATCATATCGGGCTGGCAGTGTCGGCACTGCTGACCTGTATGGTCAAAGAAGACGCTACCATCATGATTCTGGTTCTCGGACTTTATTTTATTTTTTCAAAACGGGCAGTGATCCGGGGAGCGTTGATGTCCGGGGGTGCGCTGGTTTACTATGCAGTCGCCCAGTTCATTATTTCCGGTTACGGAATTTCGGATTTTATTGTAAGATTCAACAATTTATTCTATGACACAGGGAAAGGCGGACTGTTTCAGATTGTATATGCCATCTTGGCCAATCCCGCATATGCGCTTTCTCAAATTGTGAACAATGGAAACACCCAAATGCTGGAGAAAGTGGAGTATCTGCTTGTGATGATTGTTCCAATTGCGGTGCTCTTATTCATGGTAAAGAAAAACTATTCCAGATTGATTTTGCTGATTCCGTTTTTACTGTTTAATTTAATCACGACCTACATGTATCTGCATATGATCCACTTCCAGTATAATTTTGGTTCGATTGCATTGATTATGTATATCATTATCATGAATGTAAAGGGCATGGAGGTCAAAAGGGCAAAAACGCTTGTAGGAATTTCACTGATCTGTGTGGGCATTATGTTTGCGGGGACAGTGCTTCCGAGCACCATGAAATATTACGGGCAATATAAGAGCACGGTTACACGGAATCAAAAATACGATGCTGCCTTAAATCTGATTCCAAAACAGGCTTCTGTCACAGCGTCGGGCGTGCTTGTTCCGCATTTAAGCAAAGTTTTGACACTATATGATATTTCAAATATTAACGAGCAGGACCGCGCAAAGATTCTTGGAGAAGGAGTCAGCACAGAACTGCCGGAAACAGATTTCATTGTTGTTACGGCAAGCGATTTCCAAAACGAAAATCTGACAAAACTTTTAAATACTGGAAAATATGAAAACATCTATGAAGAAGAAAATACAATCATTGTTTACCAAAAAGTCACAGCGTAATGAATGGTGCCGGATGGTCTCAAGGTAAATGATGATTTAGACAGACAGAGGTAAAACAGAGTTTCTTTCATTGTTGAAAGAGACTCTGTTTTTTGCTATACTTTTAATTGGGTTTTTATGCCATTTTGGAGGAAAAGATGACAATACTGATTAAAAATGGAACAGTGGTTAATCCTGCAAAAAAGCAGGAGCAGGTGATGGATCTCCTGATTGAAGACGGACTCATTCAAAAAACAGGAAATGGAATCAGAAAAGAGGCAGATACGGTCATTGATGCATCCGGATGTCTGGTGATGCCGGGACTGATTGATCTGCATGTTCATTTCAGGGATCCGGGACAAACTTACAAAGAAGATATTGCTACCGGAAGTGCAGCGGCCGCGGCAGGTGGTTTCACGACGGTGTGCTGCATGCCAAACACCAAACCGGTCGTGGACTGTCCGGAAATTGTTACTTATATTGTGGAAAAGGCAAAAGAAACAGGGCTGACGAACGTTTTACCGGTAGGGGCAGTTACGGTCGGCATGGAAGGAAAGACTGTTACGGATATTGCGGCAATGAAAAAAGCCGGCATCTGCGCCATCAGCGAGGATGGAAAATCAGTAATGAATTCCGCTGTTTACCGCAAAGCCATGAGGGAAGCGGCAAAACTGGGGCTTCCTGTGCTGGCGCACTGCGAGGATATCAATCTCGTCGAGGGAGGCGTGATGAATCTGGACGAAAAATCGGAACAGATGGGGCTCAAAGGAATCAGCAACGCCGTGGAGGACATTATTGCCTCGAGAGATATTCTGCTCGCAAAGGAGACCGGAGCGAGACTTCATCTGTGCCACTGCTCAACCAAAGACAGCGTGACGATGGTCAGGGAGGCAAAGGAAGATGGAATTTTAGTGACTGCAGAGGTCTGCCCGCACCATTTTTCCTTGTGTACAGAGGATATTCCCGCAGATGAAGGAAACTTTAAGATGAATCCCCCGCTGAGGAAACGGGAGGATATGGAGACGCTGGTCCAAGGACTCAAAGACAATGTGATGGATGTGATTTCCACAGACCATGCGCCGCACAGCCTTGAAGAGAAATCAAGAGGCATGGAAAAATCCCCTTTTGGAATTGTCGGACTTGAAACGTCGGCGGCTCTGACCATTACGAATCTGGTCAAACCGGGATATTTGACATGGATGCAGATGGCAGAAAAAATGAGTTACAATCCGGCAAAAGTTTTGGGAATTGATAGAGGAACCCTCAATGAGGGAGCCGTCGCGGATGTTGTGATTATCAATCCGGACGAAACTTATGAGATTGATCCGGATTGTTTCCGGTCCAAAGGAAGAAATACGCCGTTTGCAGGAAAAAAAGTGTCCGGCAAGGTAAAATATACAATATTAAATGGAGAGGTCGTTTATCATGATTAACAAATTAGTAAATAAAATTAGACAAACACAGGCGCCGGTTGTTGTCGGTCTGGATCCGATGATGAGTTATATTCCGGAGCATATCACAAAGAAAGCTTTTGCAGAATTTGGAGAAACGCTGGAAGGCGCTGCAGAGGCGGTCTGGCAGTACAACAAAGGAATTGTAGACGCTACTTATGATCTGATTCCGGCAGTCAAGCCGCAGATTGCGATGTATGAGCAGTTCGGAATCCCGGGGCTGGCTGCGTTTCAAAAGACGGTGCAATATTGTAAAGAAAAAGATCTGGTCGTTATCGGCGATGTAAAGCGGGGAGATATCGGTTCGACTTCCGCAGCGTATGCGGCAGCGCACCTCGGAAAGGTTTCGGTGGGCAGTCAGCTGCATACGGCGTTTGATGAAGATTTTGCCACCGTCAATCCCTATCTCGGCTCCGACGGCGTCAAGCCGTTTATCGAGGTGTGCAGACAGGAAAACAAGGGCATTTTTGTACTTGTAAAGACGTCCAATCCGTCGAGCGGAGAGTTTCAGGACAAGGTAGTGGACGGAAAACCGCTCTATGAATGGGTAGGTAAAATGGTTGATGAATGGAGCAGGGAGCACATTGGCGAGGAGTACAGTTATGTGGGCGCTGTGGTCGGCGCAACTTATCCGGAAATGGGCAAGGTGCTTCGCGAAATTATGCCAAAGAGTTATATTCTGGTTCCCGGATATGGAGCGCAGGGCGGTTCTGCAGAGGGACTGAAACCATATTTCAACAAAGACGGACTCGGCGCAATCGTCAATTCCTCAAGAGGAATTATCTGCGCCTACAAACAGGAGCAATATGCAGAATTTGGGGAACAGAATTATGCGGATGCATCCCGTCAGGCGGTGCTTGACATGATTGAGGATATCAACTCAATTTTTTAAACCAGACGATTTGTAAAGGAAAGAAAGAGATGAGAGAAAAAGAAACCGGGCTTGTGGTGAGTCAGGAATGTATTGGAACGGACATATACAGTCTGTGGATTGAGACAAAGGCGGCTGAAACGGCGGCTGCAGGACAGTTTATTTCCGTATATTGTGCAGATAAAACAAAACTGCTGCCACGGCCGATCAGTATCTGCCAGATTGATAAAGAAAAAGGAAGAATCCGGCTTGTGTACCGGGTTGTCGGCGGAGGGACAAAAGAAATGTCGACCTACCGGAGCGGAGACCCGATTCATATCATCGGTCCGCTTGGAAACGGATTTATGTTAAAACCGGGGAAAAAAGCAATCCTCATCGGAGGCGGTATCGGAATTCCGCCGATGGTTCAGCTGGCAGAAGAACTAAAGCAGCAGGCAGATGTTCAGATTGTCGCGGGTTATCGGGACGAATTGTTCCTGACGGATGAATTAAGGGAAAGAGGAACTCTGTTTACCGCCACAGAGGACGGCAGCGCCGGGACGAAAGGAACGGTCATTGATGCAATCAAAGAACAGAATATTACCGGAGATGTCATTTACGCCTGCGGACCGACGCCAATGCTGCGCGCGGTAAAAGAATATGCGCTCGAACACGGCATGGAATGTCAGATTTCTCTGGAAGAACGCATGGCATGTGGGATTGGAGCCTGTCTTGCCTGCATCTGCAGGACGACCAAAAAAGATGAGCATTCCAATGTAAACAATCAGCGTATCTGCAAAGACGGCCCGGTATTTTACGCAGAGGAGGTGGAACTGTAATGGAGCAGAAGTTCAATACAAAGGTAACGATTGCCGGTGTAGAATTGAAAAATCCTGTGACAGTTGCCTCCGGAACGTTTGGCTCCGGCGCAGAGTATGGTGATTTTGTCGATTTAAACCGTTTAGGAGCGGTAACGACCAAAGGGGTGGCAAATGTACCGTGGGAAGGAAATGCAACGCCGCGGGTTGCCGAAACCTATGGCGGCATGTTAAATGCCGTAGGACTGCAGAATCCGGGATATGATGTTTTTTGTAAACGGGATATTCCTTTTTTACAACAGTTTGATACCAAAATCATCGTGAATGTCTGTGGAAGAACGACAGAGGATTATGTGGACGTTGTTGAAAAATTAGGGGACGAAGCGGTTGATTTATTGGAAATTAATATTTCCTGCCCGAATGTCAAAGAAGGAGGAATTGCTTTCGGACAGGATCCGAAAGCAGTGGAGTCTATTACAAAGGCAGTGAAGCGGGCTGCAAAACAGCCGGTAATCATGAAATTAAGTCCGAATGTCACAGATATCACAGTGATGGCAAAGGCGGCGGAAGCCGGCGGCGCGGACGCGTTGAGCCTGATTAACACGATTACCGGAATGAAGATTGATGTAGAACGGCAGCAATTTATTCTGGCAAATAAAACCGGCGGACTTTCCGGTCCGGCGATTCATCCGATTGCCGTGCGTATGGTTTATCAGGCCGCAAATGCAGTCCGGATTCCGATTATTGGTATGGGAGGCGTGGCAACCACGGAAGATGCGCTCGAACTGATTTTGGCAGGCGCCAGCGCCGTAGCAGTCGGCACTGCAAATTTTAACGATCCGGCAGCAACCATTAAGATTATAGACGGGATTGAAGATTATATGGTACGGCATGGCGTTTCGGATATCAACGAACTGATTGGAATGGTGAAATAGACAGAAGTTGTGGAAGGAGCACTTATGAAAGAAAAAATATCACTGATTATTCCCTGTTACAACGAGGAAGAATCTTTGGAATATCTATATCAGGCATTGAATGATGTGATGCAGAAAATGGAGAACTACGATTTTGAAATCTTATTTGTCAATGACGGCTCAACGGACAACACGCTTGAGGTGATAAAGTCTTTTGCGCGTACAGATGAAAGAATAATCTATCTGTCTTTTTCGAGAAATTTCGGAAAAGAGTCTGCAATGTATGCCGGTTTCTGTAATGCTACGGGATCGTATATCGCCATCATGGACGCGGATATGCAGGATCCGCCGTCATTACTTCCTGAAATGATGAAATATTTAGAAAGCGGGGAGTATGACAGCGTCGCAACCAGACGTGTGACGCGGGAAGGGGAGCCAAAAGTCAGGTCATTTTTTGCCAGACAATTTTATAAACTGATTAACCGGTTTTCCGATGCAGATGTTGCAGACGGAGCCAGAGATTTCCGGTTGATGAAAAGAGATATGGTAGAAGCGATTGTCCGACTTGGAGAATATAACCGGTTTTCCAAAGGAATTTTTGGTTGGATTGGTTTCCGCACGAAATGGCTGGAGTTTAAAAATGTAGAACGGGTGGCCGGAGAAACAAAATGGAGCTTCTGGTCTTTATTGAAGTATTCGATTGACGGGATTGTAAATTTCTCTAACGCACCGCTGCAGATTGCTTCGTTTACAGGTCTGGGATTTACCCTGATATCCTTTTTGGCTGTTATATTCATTATGATCCGCAAATGGATTTGGGGAGACCCGGTAATCGGCTGGCCTTCGCTTGTCTGTATCATTACTTTTATCGGGGGAATCCAATTGTTTTGTATGGGAATTATGGGACAGTATCTGGCAAAAACGTATATGGAAGTAAAACACAGACCGCATTATATTATCGGAGAAACAAATCGGGAAGACATTAAAAAAATAGGCTGACTTTTATCTGAAAGCAGAACATAAAATTGGTAAAGGAGATTATTGAAAATGGAAGCATACAAGCAGGAATTTATAGAGTTTATGGTAGAGAGCGATGTGCTCAAATTTGGAGAATTTACGCTGAAAAGCGGAAGGAAATCTCCGTTTTTCATGAATGCGGGAGCGTATGTGACCGGTTCGCAGCTGCATAGACTGGGACAGTATTATGCAAAGGCAATTCATGAGCATTACGGAGATGATTTTGATATTCTGTTTGGGCCGGCGTACAAGGGAATCCCCCTTGGCGTAGCGACCTGTATCGCATTCAGTGAACTTTATGGAAAAGAAATCAAATACTGTTCCAACAGAAAAGAAGCAAAAGATCATGGAGATGCGGGAATTCTTTTGGGAAGCCCGATTCAAGACGGAGATAAGATTGTCATTATCGAAGATGTGACGACATCCGGAAAATCTATTGAGGAGACGTTCCCGATTATTCAGGCGCAGGGCAATGTAGAAATTTTGGGGCTGATGGTTTCTTTAAACCGGATGGAAAAAGGACGGGACAGCGACCGGAGCGCTCTGGAGGAAATAAAACAGAAGTACGGGTTTGATGCTAACGCCATTGTGTCCATGGAAGACGTTGTAGAGCACCTTTATAATAAAGAATGCGGCGGAAGAATTGTGATTGACGATGAAATTAAAACTGCCATCGACGCTTATTATGAATTGTATGGTGCAAAAGAATGATTCAAAGAACGAGAAAAGTAAATCTGATTGGACGTATTTTGTTCGTTCTATATATGCTTCTGGCGCTGTATATCATGTTTTTTTCAGAAAAACTGGACCGGACAATGATTAGCAGCGAATACCGCTACAATCTGGATATCGGCTCGGAAATTGTCAGGTTTTGGAATATGCGTCATACATATGGATGGAATGTGACGTTAATCAATCTGGCAGGAAATGTGCTGTGTTTTATTCCGTTTGGATTTCTGTTTCCGACATTGTCTTACAAGAGGGGATATAAAAACGGCGTGACGGTTACGCTGCTTGCGGCAGTGTTCAGTATTCTGATTGAGACCGCGCAGCTGATTGCAAAGGTCGGCGCGTTTGATGTGGACGATATTCTGCTCAATACGCTGGGAGGAATCATTGGATACATTATTTTTGTGATTGGAAGAAGAATAGTAAAAGGTAAAAAAAAGAGGTAGACCCATGAATCTTAGAAAGACCAGAGAAGAGAGAGAAGAAAAAAAAGCAAGAAAAATTCCACTCAGTAAATATACGAAGGGCGGAAAGATTTCTTCCCTCATGGCATTGATTCATCTTTTGCTGCTGGCAGCAGCAGTTGGAATTTCTATTGCAAAAAGAGGAAATGCCGGAATCTATATCGGCATTCTTGTTTTTGCCGTCCTGATTTCCGCGGCGGCGGGTTTTGTCATCGGCGTCAATAGTTTCAAAGAGTCCGACAAATTTTTCCGCTATTCTTATATCGGAACCATTGCAAATGCGGCAATCTGGATTGGAATTTTAGGAATCTATCTGACTTATATTTAAAAAATGACGGAGAGCAGAATGGATATGATTGAAGAGAGACATGTTCTATCGATAGAGAGAATTAGAGAAATTGCAGTGGAAACGGTCGTTCCGATGCCATTTTTGGATTTTTTCAGAAAAAATGCGGCGTTTCTTTTGACGCTTCATGAACTGTATGGCCTGACCGTTTCAGGACAGTACCGGAATCTGTCCCAAACGCAGTTAAAGCAGTGGAATGAGCGGTTGTTTGGGGAAATTAAACCGGAAAATTATCAGGAGAGTTATGCAAATCCTGCTTATGCTGTGCGGAAACTGGGAAAAGATTATGGACAGCTTCTCAGTTATCTGCACACAAAAAATCGAAGCCTGATTCGAAATGTGGTAAAGAAAGAGACAGAACAGATTGTCCTGCAGCAGGAACTATTTATCGAAATTTATAATTACTTTGAAAACATAGATGAAACAGAAAAAAAGGATATTTTCCATACCCTTTATTCGTATGAAAAAGATAACACGGAGATTTTTGCCGCAGAGCAGATTGCCTGGATGGTGGATCCGACCAGAGATTATTATACGAAAATCGTCATGGACAGCAATCTGGATGATTTGCGGTATTTATACTACTATGGGGCGTATATCGGCGAAAACGAACGGCGGATGGCTTCATTTTTAAATGGTCTTCCGCAGGAAAAAATTGACAAAATTGCGCGAACGTATGCGCAGGGATTTCAAACCGGCTTTATCAAGGCGGGAAAACCGTTAGAAAAAAAGAAGACCGTGCAGATTCGTTACAATATCGGCTTTGAACGAATCGTAAAAAGTGCTGTCCTGTACTTTGAAACGATGGGACTGAAACCGGTAATCAGTCCGAGCTGCGTTAAAACGACAGAACCAAATCCACAGTATTCATATGATCACAGGGAGGATATGGGACTGTACTTCGACAAAGCATATGTAAAACGCAGCATGGAAGCGCGAAGACAGGCGTTCGAGGAAAATAAAAAAGACGCTGCCCTGCTGGCGGGACCTGCGGTGATTGAGACGTTTGGTGAAACTCCGTTTGAGCCGGAAAGCAAACCGGAAGCAGTTTCTCTGAGCAGAGAGCAGCAGAAGTTAAAAGTACAGTATCAGAGCGAACAGCTGCAGCTCACGCAGGAGTATATCAGGGAAGAAGAGCGCAGTTTTACGATTATTGCTTTTCCTGTGCCGGAAATTGGAGAAAACTTTCCGGAACTATTTGAAGAGACAATCAAAATCAATACTTTAGATGCCGCTGTGTATGAGAAAATCCAGCAGACCTTGATTGATACGCTGGATAGGGCTTCTTATGTCAGGGTAACCGGCAGAGGCAGTAACAAGACGGATATGCGCGTGCAGCTTCACGAACTAAAAAATCCGTCTAAAGAAACGAATTTTGAAAACTGTGTGGCAGATGTAAACATTCCCCTCGGCGAAGTTTTCACCTCGCCGCAGCTGGCAAAAACAGAGGGAAAACTTCATGTCAGCCAGGTATATCTGAATGGATTAAAATTCCGTGAACTGGAAATCGATTTTGAAAACGGAAAAGTCTGCGATTACACCTGTCAAAATTTCAAAGTGGAACAGGAAAATAAAAACTATATCAAAGAACATATTTTATTCCACCACGATACGCTTCCTATTGGAGAATTTGCGATTGGAACAAACACTACGGCATATGTGATTGCAAACCGCTATGACATTGTGTATAAACTTCCAATTCTGATCGTGGAAAAGATGGGACCGCATTTTGCCTTGGGCGATACCTGTTATAGCTGGGAAGAGGATGTGAAAGTGTTCAATCCTGACGGAAAAGAAATCATTGCCAGGGACAATGAAATTTCCGCGCAAAGAAAGACAGACGTTTCAAAAGCATATTTCGGATGCCATACGGATATTACAATTCCCTATGAGGAACTGGGCGAAATTGTGGCTGTGACAAACGATGGGGAAAACATTCCAATCATCCAAAACGGAAGGTTTGTGCTGAAGGGAACAGAGCTGCTCAATCAGCCATTGGATAAATTTGAGAAAAATCTTTGATTTTCCCTTTTCTCTCTTCCTTTTTTAGGGCGCGTTATGGTATAATATCCGCGAAAGCAGTAAGCCGTGCGGAGATGTCGTCAGCCAAAGCGGCTGCTTGCAGACTGCTTTGCCGGACGACACCGACATAGGGCGCACGCCCGCGACCGAGAGAACACGAAGTGTTCGCGAGGTGCACACGGCTTCATAAAAAACGTGGTATAATAACGAGGAAAATGCGCCTGTGCCTGCACAGGAAGCATTTGAAAATAAAGGAGAACAAATATGGCAAAAGTAGGAATTGTAATGGGGAGTGATTCAGATCTGCCGGTTATGAGCAAGGCGGCTGAATTTTTGGACAAAATAGGAATTGAATATGAGATGACCATCATCTCCGCACACAGAGAGCCGGACATTTTCTTTGAATGGGCAAAGGGCGCCGAGGCAAGGGGCATTAAAGTCATTATTGCGGGTGCGGGAAAAGCCGCTCATCTGCCGGGAATGTGCGCAGCATTATTCCCAATGCCTGTGATAGGCATTCCGATGAAGACATCCGACCTGGGCGGCGTAGATTCGCTTTATTCCATTGTTCAGATGCCATCAGGGATTCCGGTTGCAACTGTAGCAATCAACGGAGGACAGAATGCAGGCATTCTCGCCGCAAAGATCCTTGCAACCAGTGACGCAGAAATATTGGAACAGTTGAAGGCTTTTGGAGAGGAAATGAAAAATTCCGTGGTAGAGAAAGCCGAAAAACTGGAGCGTGTAGGATATAAAAACTATTAAGAGATTGAGCATTCATTTAGAGAGGAGAGCAACATGGATTATAAAACATCCGGAGTAGACATTGAGGCAGGATATCAGTCGGTAGAACTGATGAAGGAAAGTATTCGCAAAACAATGCGTCCAGAAGTTTTGGGCGGTATTGGTGGATTTGCCGGCGCGTTTGACTTATCCGCAATTAAGCAGATGGAAGATCCGGTACTGCTGTCCGGTACGGATGGTTGCGGAACGAAAGTAAAACTGGCTTTTCTGATGGACAAACATGATACCATTGGTATTGATGCTGTGGCGATGTGCGTCAACGACATTGCCTGTTCAGGGGGAGAGCCGTTATTCTTTTTAGATTATATTGCGTGTGGAAAAAATTATCCGGAAAAAATTGCTGAGATTGTCAGCGGCGTTGCAGAGGGATGCAGACAGTCCAATGCGGCGTTAGTCGGCGGGGAAACTGCAGAGCATCCGGGACTGATGCCGGAAGACGAGTACGACCTGGCAGGATTTGCGGTCGGAGTAGTGGACCGCAAAGATTTCATTACCGGAGAAACGATTACGCCGGGAGACACTTTGATTGGAATTGCCTCAAGCGGCGTTCACAGCAATGGATTTTCTCTTGTCAGAAAAGTGTTTGAGATGACCAAAGAGTCCCTGGATACCTATTATGATGTCTTGGGGAAAACGCTGGGAGAAACGCTGTTAGAGCCGACAAGGATTTATGTCCGGGCGCTCAGGGAGATTAAAAATGCAGGCGTCCGCGTGAAGGGCTGCAGTCATATTACCGGCGGAGGATTCTATGAAAATATTCCGCGCATGCTTCCGGACGGCGTCAAGGCGGTCATTCAAAAGGACAGTTATGAAGTTCCTGCAATCTTTAAACTGCTGGCAGAAAAAGGCGATATTGCAGAAGAAATGATGTATAACACTTACAATATGGGAATCGGGATGGTGCTTGCCATTGACCCGAAGGATACAGAAACGGTACTGAAAGCTTTGGAGCGCACCGGTGACAAAGGATATGTCATTGGTACGGTAAAAGCGGGAGAAAAAACTGCAGAACTGGTTTAATCGTTAGGAGGTAACAATGATTCGGATTGGTGTATTGGTTTCCGGCGGTGGAACAAATCTTCAGGCAATTATCGACGCCATGCAGCGCGGGGAAATTACAAATGCTTCGCTGGAACTGGTGCTCAGCAACAAAAAAGATGCTTATGCGCTGGAGCGGGCAAAAAAGAATCAGATTCCCGCAGTCTGTATCTCGCCGAAAGATTATGAAAACCGGGAGGCGTTTCATAAGGCGCTGCTGGAAGCGGTGGATTCCTATCAGTTAGATCTGATTGTTCTGGCAGGATTTTTGGTGGTTCTGTCTCAGGAATTTGTCCACAAATATCAGGGGAAGATTATCAATATCCACCCATCGCTTATTCCGTCATTTTGTGGAGACGGTTATTATGGACTGCGTGTTCACGAGGCGGTATTAAAGCGTGGGGTCAAGGTGACCGGAGCAACGGTGCATTTTGTTGATGAGGGGACGGATACCGGACCAATTATTTATCAGAAAGCAGTGGAAGTGCTGCCGGGGGATACTCCGGAAATATTGCAGAAAAGAGTTATGGAGCAGGCAGAGTGGAAATTACTTCCGGCTGCCATCAATGCGATAGCAAATCAAAAACTATAACAGTAGGGACAGAAAACCCGTAAAATGAACATCAAATCCAGGAGGAAAATCGAATGAAAGTTTTAATTGTGGGGAGCGGCGGCAGAGAACATGCAATTGCCCGTTCGGTAGCAAAGAGCAGTCATGTCAGTAAAATTTACTGTGCACCGGGAAATGCCGGGATCGGACAGATTGCGGAGTGTGTCGACATTGGCGCAATGGAGTTTGACAGACTGACGGCGTTTGCAAAAGAAAAAGAAATTGACCTGACCGTGATCGGAATGGACGATCCACTGGTCGGAGGAATTGTTGACGCCTTTGAAAAAGAAGGGCTTTGCGTTTTCGGTCCGCGGAAAAATGCGGCAATCTTAGAGGGCTCTAAGGCATTTTCCAAGGATTTGATGAAAAAATACCATATTCCTACAGCTGCTTACGAAACCTTTCATTCTCCTGCAGAAGCAAAGAAATATCTGGAAACTTCCAAATATCCAATCGTCTTAAAAGCAGATGGACTGGCACTTGGAAAAGGAGTTTTGATCTGTGCCACGAAAGAGGAAGCGATGGCGGGCGTCAATGAACTGATGCTGGATAAGAAATTCGGGGATGCGGGAAATACAATTGTCATTGAGGAATTTATGACGGGACGCGAAGTCTCCGTATTATCTTTTGTAGATGGAAAAACGATTAAGATTATGACATCCGCACAGGATCACAAGAGAGCAAAAGACGGCGACAAGGGCTTAAATACCGGAGGAATGGGAACATTCTCCCCAAGTCCTTTCTATACAAAAGAAGTAGATGAATTTTGTAAAAAATATATTTATCAGGCAACCGTGGATGCGATGGCTGCGGAGGGCAGACCGTTTCAGGGAATTATTTTCTTTGGACTGATGCTGACAGAGGATGGTCCGAAGGTACTCGAATACAATGCGAGATTTGGCGATCCGGAAGCGCAGGTCGTGCTTCCACGGATGAAAAATGATCTCGTGGAAGTGTTTGAGGCATGTATTGACCAGACGCTTGACCAAATTGATTTACAGTTTGAAGACAATGCAGCAGTCTGCGTTGTCCTTGCCAGCGACGGGTATCCGGTTTCATATGAAAAAGGATTTGAAATTCACGGACTGGAAAAATTTGAAGGGAAAGAAGGATATGATGTGTTTCATGCCGGCACTAAACTTTCCGATGGAAAGATTGTAACGAACGGTGGCCGGGTGCTCGGTGTAACTGCCAAGGGAGCCGACTTAAAGCAGGCAAGAGCGAATGCTTATGAAGCAACCAAATGGATCACATTTGAAAATAAATATATGCGGACGGATATCGGAAAGGCGATTGACGAGGCAGAATCGTAGACGAAATCCGGCACAGAGGAATCATAAATATTTTCATATTTATTGAATATAATGTACGCAGGAAATAATATAAATAATATACAGATTAAGCATTGTATGCAAATCAATGAAAGATAAGGAAGGTTAGTGTTATGAAAAAAGTAAAAGTATTATTTTTGTTTGCGATTGCAATGACGTTTAGCATTGCAGGAGCGGTTGGAGTCAGCGCATCTCCTACCGATTTATCGTCTCTGACGATTTACGGGGTTGATGCGGCAGGCACAAAAACGGAAGTGCCGGTTGATTTCAGTTCTACCGTTTACTCTTATGATATTACAGTCAAATCGAATGTCGAGAAATTGGAACTGGAATATACCCCGGAAGATTCGACTTCCACAGCAGAAATCGTAAACGAAGCGTATAACACAAAAATGGATACCGGTGAAGGAAACAAGACGCAGGTGAAGGTGACCGCCTCCGACGGAACGTCTGCGCTGTATACGATTAACACGAAAAAACTGACTCCTGAGGAAGATGCAACGTATGATGAAACCGCAGCTGCAAAGCCAAAGGAAAAAGAGGTCAGCGTCAAGGTAGGAAAGAGAACCTTAAAAGTTTCCAAAACAATCCCGTCAGAAATTCCAAAGGGCTTTGAAAAGAGCACCTATAAATACAAAGGGAAAAAGTATGAATGCATTGTAAAGGGAGATGCCGAAAAACTGGTCGCATTATATCTTCACAACTCCAAAGTACAGGGATTTTACATTTATAATGAGGATGCCGATACATTTTATGAACTGAAAAATGTGGAGATTGCGAGCCGCATGTACACCATCGTCAATGTAGACGATACTGCGAAGATTCTTAAAAATTATGAAAAGAAGTCCATTGATATCGGCAATGTAAAAGCCAAAGTGTGGGCGCTCAACGAAGATGAAGACCTGTATCTGGTTTATGCGATGAACTGGGATGAGGAAGTCAATTTATACTGCTATGATGCAAGAGAGCATGACTTTCAGCGTTATCCGGTCAGCGAGGATACTTATTCTCAAAAAGAAGCCGCAGAGGTGGCATACACGAACCTTCAGACTAATCGCAATCAACTGGCGAAAAAATATAATATGCTGTTAAAGATTATCGGCGGACTGACAATTCTCATTGTGATCTTAATCTTTATCATTATCAATATCAAACTTTCAAAGAAATCCAAAAATCTGGAATATGACGAGCAGTACGATGCGGAATCAGACGAGGATGAGAATCAAACTTCCGATAAAAAACTGACCAAGGAGGAAAAAAAGGCTGAGAAACTGCGCAAAAAGGAAGAGAAAAAGAAAGCAAAGAAGCAGAAAGACAAGGATGAACTGCTGGAAGATGAACTTTTAGAGGATCTTCCAAATGCCGCTGATCAGTTTGAATTTGAAGAAGAAGAACAGACAGAAAAGGAACAGCCGGCTGATGCGGAAGAGGAAATTCCGGAAGAAACCGCAACACAGGAACAGAATCGTGTTTCCGAAACTGTAGAAGAGCCGGAAAATTCAAAGGATCACGCAGATGATTCCAAACCGGGAGAAGAATCTGAGCCGGAGCAGGAAAACAAAGAAGTGGACATTGAAGAAAATTCAGCAAATGTTCAGAAAGAGACAGAGGAGGATTTGAGGGAAACCTTAAAAGCAATGCTCCCGGAAGAAGATGACGATGATGACGACGACGATGATTTTGAATTTATTGAATTAGACTAATGTTGATCAGCAGAAGAGAAAACCGTTAAAAATAATGCTCCGGATGATGATCCGGGGCATTATTATAAATGGTCTGTTTTTATGAAATCAGGATGGAGGGCATAAAAATGCAAACCGGAAAATTGACAAAACAAATGAAGCAGGCAATGGAATATGCCAGAGAGACAGCCAGCGGCATGGGTATGCACTATATTGGAACAGAACATATCCTCGCGGGAATTGCAAAAGTTTCCGACGGTGTGGCGGCAAATATTCTGTACAATTATGAGTTGACTTATCAGGACATCATCTCTGCGATTGAACAGGATATGGATGTAAAATATGTCGCAAAAAAACGAAGCACGGGAAGAAATCTGACCCTTTCCATTCGCAGCCAGGCATTGATGAACCGCGCGGAAGCGGAAGCGCACCGCCAGAATCTGCTTCAGATTGGCACAGAACATGTTCTGCTCGCGATGATTTCCGAACCGGACTGTGAGGCATATGTCATCATTGAGAGTTACAGTGTCAATCTGAAAAAAGTCTGTGCGGACTTATTAAAGACGATGAACCGTGATTCGTCAGAAGTAAAGTTATACATGAAATCACTCCGGAGAGGACGCAGAGAACAGTCCGTGTCCGTCACCCCTACGCTGGACCGGTATGGGAGAGATTTAACCGCGGCCGCCGCAGGAAAGCAGCTGGATCCGGTAGTGAAGCGTGATACGGAAATCCAGAGAATTTTACAGATACTGAGCAGGCGTACAAAAAACAATCCATGTCTGGTGGGAGAACCGGGCGTCGGGAAAACCGCTATTGTGGAAGCAATCGCACAGCGGATTCAGGAAGGAACCGTGCCAAAAAATATGGTCGGAAAACGGCTGATCAGTCTGGACTTATCCGGCACAGTGGCAGGTTCAAAGTATCGGGGTGAGTTTGAGGAACGATTAAAAAAGATTGTCGACGAAGTGGAAGCTGCCGGGAATATTATTTTATTTATTGATGAGATTCACACGATTATCGGCGCCGGCGGCGCCGAAGGTTCTATGGATGCTTCGAATATATTAAAACCGTCCCTCACAAAGGGAAATCTAAAGATTATCGGTGCGACGACCCTGGCGGAATATCGAAAATATTTTGAAAAAGACGCCGCGCTGGAACGGAGGTTCCAACCGGTTACGGTAGAAGAGCCAACGGAGGAAAATGCGGTCGAAATCTTAAAGACGCTGCGGACGTCCTATGAAGACTTTCACAATGTGACCATATCCGATGAGGCGGTCAATGCGGCAGTACAATTGTCTGTCCGCTATATCAATGACAGAAATCTGCCGGACAAGGCAATTGATTTGATTGACGAGGCATGTTCTAAGGTCCGCATACGCGAGGTTCCAAAGCCAAAAAGTCTGATCAATAAAGAACTGGAAGTCGAGGAATTGAATCTGCAGCTTGAGATGTGCGTGCGCCATTCTGATTTTAAGTCTGCGTCCGAAATCAAAAACCGGCTGGATAAGGCATTGGCACAGCTTCAAAAAGCGACGGAAAAGTGGGAAGGCAGTGAAAAAGCATACCGGCCTGTGATTGGCGAAGAAGCCATTGCAGACATTGTATCCATGTGGACCGGTATTCCTGTCACAAAAATGGGAGCAAATGAACAGAAACGTCTGTTGAAACTGGAATCCATTCTTCACAAGCGTGTCGTTGGTCAGGAAGAAGCCGTGGACGCTGTTGCAAGGGCAGTGCGCCGTGGACGTGTAGGGCTGAAAAATCCAAATCGCCCGATTGGATCCTTTCTGTTTTTAGGACCGACGGGTGTCGGAAAAACGGAATTGTCCAAGGCGCTGGCGGAGGCGGTTTTTGGAACAGAGGAGTCGATTATTCGAGTTGACATGTCCGAATATATGGAACGGCACAGCGTATCAAAACTGATTGGATCTCCTCCGGGATATGTCGGCTTTGAGGACGGCGGACAGCTGAGCGACAAGGTGCGGCAGAATCCTTATTCCGTAATTCTGTTCGATGAAATCGAAAAAGCACATCCGGATGTATTCAACATTCTGCTTCAGGTACTGGATGACGGACAGATTACTGATTCCAAAGGAAGAAAGGTGAATTTTAAAAACACGATTATCATTATGACTTCCAATGCCGGCGCAAACAGAATCATCGACCCGAAGCATCTGGGATTTGGCAGCGGGGATACGGAAAAACAGGATTATGAAAAAATGAAGGAAAACGTCATGGAGGAAGTCAAGCAGATGTTTAAGCCGGAATTTATCAACCGGATTGATGACATCATTGTTTTCCATGCGTTGACGGAAAAAGAAATCAGAAAAATTGTTATGATTCTGTTGAATTCCCTGAAAAAGCAGGTCAGAACACAGATGAAGATCAAACTAAATTTCAGCGAAGGTCTGAAACGCTATCTGGCGGGCGAGAGTTATGATAAAAAGTTTGGCGCAAGACCACTGCGCCGTTTGATTCAAAGTAAAGTAGAAGATGCGCTGGCCGAAGAAATTCTTGCCGGTACGGTACAGGCCGGCGATGACGTGACGGCGACAGTCAAGGGGAAAAAGATTATTTTTTCTGTTGCCCAAACAGGGAAAGAAACGGTATAATAAGAACAGCCGAAAATACAAAAAAGATAAAGTCCATCGGACTAAAAACAGGAGGAAAAAATGGCAGTAATCAGTGAATTAATCAGAAAAGAGAGCAACGGTTCCATCAGTTTTGGAAACTATGAGTTGCAGCAAAAGACAAAAAAATCAGATTTTGAAGTCGATGGAGATGTCTATAAAGTAAAAACATTTAAAGAAATGACCAAATTGGAAAGAAATGAATCTTTTGTGTATGAATCTATCCCGGGAACGGCAGTTCAGGTTTTCAAGGAGTCTGACCGTGAGGTTTCGTTTTTTGCAGACGGAAACGGACAGACGCAGATGACTTTAGAATTAGAGCCGAATCAGTCTTACCGCATTCAGGTGGGCGGGAGTGATTTAGGTGTTTCCCATACCGATATCGGAGGAAAACTTACCTTTGACGCAACATTGGAAAAAGGAAATCTGGTACAGATTGTAATTACGTTAGCGTAATGAAATAGGATTATGAAAAAAGTATTTTTTTGTAAAGAATGTGGATACGAATCTGCAAAATGGCTGGGACAATGTCCCGGATGCAGGGAGATTGGGACTTTTGTAGAAGAACCGGCCGGTAAAAGAATCACCGGAACTTCAAAAAGAAGAACCGATAATAAACCGGTCATACTCAATGAAGTATCGGCAGATGATGAAGAACGGATATCTACCGGCTTCAGTGAACTCGACCGGGTACTGGGAGGCGGTGTCGTACCCGGTGGACTGATTTTGATTGGAGGCGACCCCGGAATTGGAAAATCGACGCTGCTGTTGCAGGTATGTAAAAATATGTCTGCTTCCGGAAAGAGGATTTTATATATTTCCGGCGAGGAATCGCTCAAACAGATTAAACTGCGCGCGAACCGTATGGGCAGTTTTTCTGATGGGATGCAGCTGATGGCAGAAACCAGTTTAGATACCATGGAGGATGTGATTCTCTCCATGAAGCCGGACGCTGTGGTTATTGATTCCATTCAGACGATTTACCGTGAGGATATCAGTTCGGCGCCGGGAAGCGTCAGTCAGGTGCGTGAGTCTACCAATACACTGATGCAGATTGCCAAAGGAAATCTGATTCCGGTGTTCATTGTGGGACACGTTACCAAAGAAGGCGTCGTGGCAGGCCCGAGGGTTTTGGAACATATGGTGGATACCGTCCTCTATTTTGAGGGTGACCGCCATGCCGCCTATCGGATTATCCGCAGCGTTAAAAACCGGTTTGGCGCTACAAACGAGATTGGTGTTTTCGAGATGAAAAACAATGGGCTCAATCAGGTTTTAAACCCTTCAGAGTTTATGCTGGAGGGGAGACCGCTGGACGCATCGGGTTCTGTGGTTGCGTGCCTGATGGAAGGAACCCGTCCGATTTTAGTAGAAATTCAGGCATTGGTTACGCATACAAGTTTTGGTATGCCGCGAAGGACAGCCGCAGGTACAGATTATAATCGTGTCAACCTGCTGATGGCGGTGTTGGAAAAACGATTGGGAATCCAAATGGGAGACTATGACGCTTATGTCAACATTGCGGGCGGACTGAAGATCAGCGAACCGGCGTTGGATTTAGCGCTGGTAATCGCGATTTTAAGCAGTTTCAAAAATCAGGTGGTCGACGCAAAAACAATTGCATTTGGGGAAGTCGGACTTTCCGGAGAAGTGCGCGCGGTTTCGCAGGCACAGCAGCGGATTTCTGAAGCGAAAAAACTTGGATTTACACGGTGCATTCTTCCATATAGTTCCCTGCCTTCTGCCAAGGAAATTGAGGGAATGGAACTCATTGGAATTCGAAATCTTTCTGAATTAGTAAATCATGTAGGATAAAAAGGAAAGGGTGAAAATTTATGCAGATTGAATGGAAGCAACTTAGAAGAATAGGAATTAGTATTTTTGTACTGTTTTTGGCGGTGTATTACTGGCATACCGTTGCAGGGCTGATTTCAACGCTGATCAGCGCATTATATCCGGTGTTTATGGGATTGGCGATTGCCTATGTCATCAATCTGCTGATGAGCTTATATGAGGATTATTTTTTCCCAAAGAGCCAGAAAAAAATCATTGACGGCATCCGCAGACCGATTTGTCTTCTGGGTGCGGTAATCACAATCCTGGTGATTATCGGGGCTTTGTTTTATCTGATTATTCCGGAGCTGGTGTCCAGTGTGCAGATTCTGGTCAATGGAATCCCAAATACCCTGGCATCTGTTTCTCAAAATAAATTTTTAAAAACCATTCTGCCGGATGGCATGATGCAGAAACTGGTAACATTAGACTGGAATGTTTATATCGGAACCGCCCTAAAATTTTTAAAGGGAGGTTTTGGCGGTATTGCAGGAAATGTTATTTCTGTGGCGTCTTCTGTTTTTGCAAATATTGTTTCTGCTGTTTTGGGAATTATTTTCGCACTTTATTTTCTGTCGGGGAAAGAAAAATTCCAGCACCAGTCGCTGCGCGTTCTGCGTGTTGTTGTGCGCGATAAATATTACTATCAAACACTGCATTACCTGCACATTACCAATGAATGCTTTCATCAGTATATTGTAGGGAAACTGCTTGACGCGATTATTATCGGACTGATGTGCGGCGTCGGCATGCTGATTTTCCAACTGCCATATGCGGTGATGATTGGTACGATTGTCGGATTTACAGCGTTGATACCGGTTGCAGGAGCCTATTTTGGCGCTTTGATTGGAGCCGTGCTGATTTTAACCGTGTCGCCGACGCAAGCGCTGATCTTTTTGATTTTTATAGTGGTCGTGCAGCAGCTGGAAGGAAATCTGATATATCCGAAACTCATGAGCGGTTCGATGGGGTTCCCGGGTGTCTGGGTACTTGCCGCAGTGACGGTAGGAGGTTCTCTCGGCGGAATTTTAGGAATGCTGATTGGCGTTCCAATCGCAGCTTCCATTTATAAGATTATCAGGGAACGCGTTGTGGAACGTGAAGAAAAATTAGATCTCGGGCCGCTTCCGGAAATCGACAATTCCCAACAGGAACGATGGCAGAAAATTAAGAGTATCAGGAAGAAGAAAAAGAAATAGGGTTTTCATGCAATTTTCTTGACAAAGGAGTTTGATTTATGATATAAATACCATTGTGCAAAAATTGCATAGAGGGGCATAGTTCATCGGTAGAATAAGAGTCTCCAAAACTCCAGAGCTGGGTTCGATTCCTAGTGCCCCTGCTAAAAAAGATGTTACTTTACAAACATAGCGTAGTAAAGTAACACCTTTTTTATTAGGTCGGTTTTTCCGCTTTCTGCAAAATACGACATTTAACCTGAATTTATCGTATCAATGTTGATAATCAGCTTTGAATCCAATCACCTCCCACACAATCATTTCAGAGGGGATTGAACGCAGTATCAACTTTGTGAAAACAGTGCAATGCGATTGATACAAGTCAAAGGGAAAGCTAGAATCGTTTTATTATATGAATAGAAAAATAAATGAATCAGAGGAGACGAAATATGGGACAGTCAAAAGCGATGAAACAGATTAGGACAATGCTGGTAATTACGCTTACGGTCGTATTATCATTTTCCATGATGCCACTTGCAAATGTCAATGCGGCATCAAAGAAAGTGAAACTGAATAAGACGAAAGCAACGGTCTATGTTGGAAAAACAGTTACCTTGAAAGTGAAGAACACAAAGAAAAAGGTACAATGGAGCACGTCCAACAAAAAAGTTGCGGTCGTAACGAAAAAAGGAAAAGTCAAAGGGAAGAAAGCAGGGAAGGCGACAATTACTGCAAAAGTCGGAAAGAAGAAATACAAATGTAAAATTACGGTAAAGAAAAAAGCGGTAACAGAACAGACGGCAAAACAGACAACAAAACAGCAGGAACTGACAACGGCAAAACGGGACAAACCGGCTGCAAAGCCTGCAGAAACTACGGAAATAAAAAATAATAAAGATGTCCAAGCGTTGACAAAGATTATCAATGAACAGAAACCGCTTGGCGCAGATATCAGTACAGATTTGGATTCTGACCAGTACATATGGGAATATGCGTCCGATGAAGACATGGAACTGAGATTAGTAGGGATAGACTGGTTTGATGTATATTTAACCGGAAAAATATCTTTTGCAGAATTGGAAATGCTGACAGAATTGAATTGCGATGACAATCAACTGACAGAACTGGATGTCAGCAAAAACACAGTATTGGAAGACTTGGACTGCTCGGACAATCAACTGACAAAACTGGATGTCAGCAGAAACGCGGCATTAATTGATTTGTCTTGTTCCGATAATCAATTGACCGATTTGGATGTTCGCGGCAACACGGCATTAACATCACTGGAGTGTTCTGACAATCAGTTGACAAAACTGGATGTTAAAAACAACACGCTATTAACGGATTTATATTGTGGTTGTAATCAACTTACGGATTTAGAGGTGAAAGGCAATACTTCATTGGCCGATTTGGATTGTTCTGATAATCAATTGGCAGAACTGGATGTCAGTGGCAACACGGCATTAACGTCGTTGTGGTGCTATGGAAATCAACTGGCAGGACTGGATATCAGGAATAATGCATTGTTGACGGATCTGGACTGTTCTGATAATCAACTCACAGAACTGGATGTCAGGAGCAACACAAAGTTAATCTGGTTAACTTGTGACAGTAATCAGCTGACGAAACTGGATGTCAAAAACAACACGGCATTAACATATTTAAATTGCGGGAGTAACCGGATCACAGAGTTAGACGTCACAGGCAATGCGAAGCTGACATCCTTGAATTGTTCTTGTAACCAAATGACAGAGTTGGATGTCAAAAAAAATATGGAGTTGACGTACTTGTCCTGCTATGAAAACCAGCTGACGGAACTGGATGTCAAAAACAACACAGTAATAACATGGTTAGAGTGTTATGACAACCAGTTGGCAGAACTGGATGTCAGCAAGAATACATTATTGAATACATTATATTGCGAAGGCAATAAGATTAAAAATCTGGACTTAAGTAACAATGGATATCTGGCTGCGCTTACTTATGACGACGCCGTAACCGTAACAGGACGCGCCTGATATAGAGAGATTGCAATAAATTAGTACACAAGCGCAAACAGAGTTTATTTCATAAAGACATATAGAGAAGTTTTATCAGACTTCAACCAGAGCAGTCATTGTCATAATGATATTTATCCTCCTTACGGAACAAACCGTGGAAACTGTGTTGAAAGCAGATGAAACAAATAAAACAGCCGGAAAAGGAGAATACTATTTAGCGGTAACAGAATAATGGAAATAGAAAAAAGATCACAAAATCAGAAAAAATCAGACCTTGAGGGGAAGATGATTTTTTATCTCGGATCGTCCGTAACCTATGGGTCTGCCGCAGATGGAAAGTCGTTTGTAGAATATCTGGCGGAAAGGACGAACAGCGCTTATATAAAAGAGGCGGTTTCCGGTACCATGATGACAGATTCCCCGGAATCATATATTGAGCGGATGAAGACGGGATTTGACCGGAATGTGTCATGCGATTATTTTATCTGCCAGTTGTCTACCAATGACGCGACGCAGAAAAGACCGTTAGGAGATTTAACTTTGTCACAGGAGGAAAATGAATTTGACACCGGTACTGTGATTGGGGCAGTCGAATATATCATTTCGTATGTCAGGCGCACATGGAATTGTCCCGTGATTTTTTTTACCAATGTATTCTGGGATAATCAGGAGTATGCGGCGATGGTGGAAGCGTTATACCGGATTCAGAAAAAGTGGCAGATGGGAATCATTGATTTGTGGAATAATCCGGAGATGAAAAATGTCAGTGAAAAACTGTATAAAAAGTATATGGCAGACGTTATCCACCCGACTGCAGAGGGCTACCTGGAGTGGTGGACACCGGTTTTTGAAGAATATCTGCAAAATGTAAATAGGAATGGAAAAATAATCGCCGGTGATTTATAATAATCCTATGCATTGAACAGGGCAAAGGGAATCCTAAGATATTTGATTTGGCAGGAAGAGTCGTAGTTGTTTCCGGAGCATCTTCCGGACTCGGAATGCAGTCATAGATGAAAGCACGGGATGACCGGACAGGCAGGAGGAAAGGACATGCAGGCAGTTGAAATAATCTTAGCTTCGCAGTCTCCCCGGAGACGGGAACTGATGACAAAAATAGGGATTCCATTTGAAGTGATTACTTCAGAGGCGGAAGAAAATACAAAAGAAATTCTGCCGGAAAATGTAGTAAAGGATTTGTCCCATATCAAAGCGAAAGCAGTTTTGGAAAAAAGGAAGAGCATTTGCCCGGCACGGCCTGTGGTTGTAATCGGAGCAGATACCATTGTATCTGTAAACCGCGAAATTCTTGGAAAACCGCAGACAGAAAGGGACGCCTATGAAATGATTTCCAAACTTCAGGGAATACAGCATCAGGTTTATACCGGCGTTACGATAATGATGTATGAACCGGACAGCGGAAGAACAACCGTGAAGACTTTCGCGGAAAAAACGGATGTCAAAGTCTGCGCCATGACGCCAAAAGAAATTGCGGAATATATTTCCTGTGGAGAGTGCATGGATAAAGCGGGCGCTTATGGAATCCAAGGAAAATTTGGAATTTATATAGAAAAAATAAACGGGGACTATCACAATGTGGTCGGGTTGCCGATTGCAAGGGTATACCATACACTGAAAGAACTGTTAGAAAAATCAGGCGGAAAATGGGGGAAAACGCCTTGAAAGAAAATGGGATGAATCAGATACAATGGAAGAAAATCAGAATCTCATGATTCCTATGTGAATAAAATAATAGTAAGAGAGAAACAGAAACATGTTCGGAAAAGAACATGTATAAAAAACCGGAAGGGGGAAAATGAAATGATTTACGTCGGTGTTTTTTTGAGTGGCGTTCTTTTTGGAGCGCTGATTATGTGCTTTTGTGTAGCTGCATCAAAAATGTAGCTGGGATTTGTGGGACATGGAAAATTATACTACGGGGATAATGACCACAAATGATTTTTGTGTTATATTGATGAAAAGATTTGAAAAAATTGAGAGGAACAAAGACCATGAGAACAGTATTTGCAGTGTTATTCAATACGGATTTATGGAACAGACTCTACGCGTATTACAGGAGTCTTGTTTTTGTGTGTCCGTTTGAGGTAAGAAAACCGCAGATATTGTATAGTGAAACATAAACAGAAAGATTTTCAGATACAATGACTGACCGCTTATCTTGAGGGAGATAGGCGGTTTTTTCTTTGATTGGGCAGCGTGTTGTTTGTCGAAGCGGAGTGTTGGTAAAAATGCCTTGCTTACAGTTTTTTGGAGGAGGAAAAGAAAATGTCAGAACTTCCATTGATTGACATGGTAGAAACCGGAAAAAATATTTTACGGTTGAGAAAAGCATCGGATTTATCGGTCAGAGATTTACAGCATATTTTCGGATTTGCGACGCCGCAGGCAATCTACAAATGGCAGCAGGGCGTCACGCTGCCTTCCATAGATAATCTGCTGGTGCTCTCTGTGGTGTTTCAGGTGTCAATCAACGATATTTTAGTCTGGAATCCCGTCATGTCCTTAGCATCGTCCTCGACCCATGCTGAAAGCCCTTAGTATCCATCTATGTTGAAAGTACGTTTTGTTATTGTCAGTCCATGCTGTAAGTCCGTTTTGTTAATTGTCAAAAGAATAAAAAAATGATATTATAAATCTTTAAACTGTGAAAAAAGACTGAAAAGTGACTGAACGGAGGACATCTATGAACAAAAGAAATTCCTTTAAAGGTTCCATTGGATTTGTACTGGCGGCTGCAGGAAGCGCGGTCGGTCTGGGAAATATCTGGAGATTTCCTTATCTGGCGGCAAAAGACGGCGGAGGACTGTTTCTCGTAATTTATCTGGTGTTTGCAGTTTCCTTTGGATTTACATTGCTCACAACGGAAATTGCTATTGGCAGAAAGACAAAACAGAGTCCGCTGACTGCTTATGCGAAACTGAAAAAAGGCTGGGGTCCGCTGGGAGTGGTCGCATCGCTTGTGCCGATTATAATTCTGCCGTATTACTGCGCAATTGGCGGCTGGGTAATCAAATACTTTTTCGTATTTTTGACCGGTCATGGAATGGAAGCGGCGGCAGACGGATATTTTAACGGCTTTATTTCAAAAGAATCAGAGCCGGTAATTCTAATGTTTATATTTCTGTTTGCGACTGCTTTTATTATTTATCGGGGCGTTAATAAAGGAATTGAATCAATGTCAAAAATTCTGATGCCGATTCTTCTTCTGCTCGTGGTCGGTATTGCTATTTATTCCCTAACCATGCAGCATACCGATGCAGACGGGACGACGAGGACAGGTCTTCAGGGATTGAAAATTATGTTTATCCCGGACATCAGTAATTTGACATTCGGAAAGTTTTTTCAGGTATTGATTGATGCGATGGGGCAGTTGTTTTACAGCCTGAGTGTGGCGATGGGAATTATGGTAGCCTACGGCTCTTATGTACCGGACGATGCAAATATGCCGAGATCAATTAACCAGATTGAAATTTTTGATACGCTTGTCGCTGCTTTAGCGGGAACGATGATTATTCCGGCTGTTTTTACCTTTATGGGACAGGAAGGATTGAGCCAGTCGGGGCCGGGACTGATGTTTGTGGCGCTTCCGAAAATATTTGCGCAGATGGGCGTTATCGGCAATGTGATCGGTTGCCTGTTTTTTGCGATGGTACTTTTTGCGGCGCTCACGAGCGCGGTTTCCCTTATGGAGGCGGTTGTTTCCGGATATATGGATAAATTCCACTGGTCGCGGACAAAGGCAACGGCCGCAGAGGGCATTTTTACATTTGTAATCGGCGCTGTTGTGTGTCTTGGCTACAATGTTTTCTATTTTACATATACGCTGCCAAACGGTTCCAAAGCGCAGATTTTAGATATTTTAGACTACATCAGTAACAATGCGCTCATGCCGATTGCAGCCATAGCAACCTGTATTCTTGTCGGCTGGGTAATCAAGCCGAAGGCGATTATTGAGGAAGTGGAAAAGAACGGCGTCAAGATGGGCAGAAAACGTCTGTATACGGTGATGATTAAATATATTGCGCCGGCGTTGTTGTTTGTGCTTTTCCTGAAATCAGTGGGGCTGTTTGATTTTATTGCAAATCTGTTTTAAGGTTGCCCAAATACGTAAAAAAGCGTGTAGAAAATCTGAATAGTATGCTATAATGGGCATTAGTAAGAAAAAGCAGTCAGGGAGAGTTTTGAAGAAAGGATCACATCATGCAGGAAAAGTATTATGTAATCGGACATAAAAATCCGGATACGGATTCTATCTGTTCCGCCATTGCATTAGCCTATCTGAAAAATCAGACGGAAGATGGGACATATGTGGCAAAACGGGCAGGTCAGATTAACGAGGAGACGGAGTTTGTACTCCGGTATTTTGAGAAAAATCCACCGTCCTATATGCCCGACGTCGGAAGTCAGGTCAAAGATATGGAAATCCGAAGGCTTGAGGGAATGTCCGGCGATATTTCCGTACGCAAGGTGTGGGAGTATATGAACGAAAATCAGGCAAAGACGCTGGCCATTACAGACAGTGACAATAATTTAGAGGGTGTCATTTCCATGTCGGATATAACAAACAGCCGAATGATACATAATCCGAAGACGTTATCCGAAGCAAAAACACCGTTTAAGCATATTGCGGAAACACTCGACGGGGAAATTGTCGTCGGCGATAAAGAAGCCTTTTTTTCCGAAGGGAAAGTCTTTATCGGGGCGGGAAATCCTGACGTTGTAAAAAAATATATTGAAAAAAACGACTTGGTGATTTTAGGAAACCGCGCTGAAGACCATCTCAATGCGATTGAAATGGGCGCCGGCTGTATCGTGATTGCGTTTGACGCAGAAATTTCCCCGGCGATTAAAAATTATGCGGCGCAGAAAAACTGCGTTGTCATCAGTACTCCGCATGATTCCTATGCGATTGCGCAGATGATTGAGCAGAGTATTCCGGCAAAGGCAATTATGGTGTCCGAAGGACTGGTTACGTTCCATATGGACGAATTTACCGACAAAATTCGCGGTATTATGGGAAAAAACCGAATTCGGTACTTCCCGATTTTAGATAAGCATGATAAGTATGTGGGTATGGTTTCCCGAAGAAACTTATTAAATATCGCAAAGAAAAAAGTAATTCTCGTAGACCACAATGAATTTTCTCAGGCGGTAGATAATATTTCTCAGGCGGAGATTATTGAAATCATCGACCACCACCGCATTGGTACGTTAGAAACGAATAATCCGATTACTTTCAGAAATCAGCCGGTAGGTTGTACGGCGACCATTATTTATCAGATGTTCCATGAAAAAAATGTGGAAATTCCAAAGGATATTGCAGGACTGCTGTGCGCGGCGATTTTATCGGATACCCTGATGTTCCGTTCACCGACCTGCACTGCTGTGGATCATTCTGCGGCGGAGGAGTTGGCGCAGATTGCGGGGATTGACATTGAGCGGTTTGCAAAAGAAATGTTTCGCGCCGGAAGTAATCTCGCGGGCAAGACGACGGAAGAAATCTTTTACCAGGATTTTAAAAAGTTTATTGCAGGGGATGTTAGTTTCGGCGTGGGACAGATTAGTTCTATGGCGTCCGAGGAACTGCAGACCTTAAAGCAGAGGTTGGAGCCGCATCTCCAGTATGAATGTGGAAAGCATGGAATATCCATGGTATTCTTTATGCTGACGAATATCATGGAAGAAAATACGGAATTGATCTGTTATGGCGGTGATTCCGCAGAGGTAGTGAAAAAGGCATTTGGGGTGGATTTATCGAAGGGAGCCTGCGTTCTTCAGGGAATTGTCTCAAGAAAAAAACAGTTGATTCCTTTGATGATGAATGCGCTTCAGGAAACAGAACTATAAAGGAAAAAAATGATTGGCAATATTGTAAAATGGGTGTTTTTTATTGCAGCGCTGATTACCGCCACAGCCGCTTTTGTGACGATTCTTCGTTACGGGCTGAAGGATAACGGAAAAAATACGGAGGAAACCGGAAAAATCTTAAAGCGGTCGCTGCTTATCATGACGGTCAACTGGGGAATTATTATCATCTGCGGAATGTTGATTATCCTGAAATAGAGAGAAAATCTTCTTTTCTTAAAATATCAACCGTATGCGCCCCGGCGCCTACCAATTCAGGCCGCTCACAGGTGGAGAGATGATATTGTAAAAACAGACGAAATTCTTCTTCGGAAAGACTGTTTAGCACAGTCCTCATATAATTTGCAGGGCCGTCGGCAGAAATAATTTTCAGTCGGACAAGGCCGGCCTCCCTGTTTAACCGGTCAATTTCTTCCATACGCACATAGTCATATAATTCGTCTTTCTCAGGCGTACACAAAAAATCCGGCGAAATGCGTCCGCTGTCCATACATTCTAAGAGATGATGTTCTTTAAATCCATAGGTCAGCACACTGTATTCATTCATGCAGTATGCCACAAAAATCACGCCGTCCGGCTTAGTAATCCGTCCGGCTTCTTTTAGCGCCTTTAATTTATCCTCATGGGAAATTAAATGATACATCGGGCCGAATAGAATTGTCAAATCATAGGTGTTATCCGGAAATTTTTTTAAATCGACGGCGCTGCCCCGAAACGCGCGGACGTCGCTTTTTTTTGCCTTCAGTTTGCCGAGATTCGGAGCGGCAGGCTCTACGGCGGTCACTTCATGTCCCTCTTTGGAGAGAGGGATACTGTAACGCCCTGTTCCCGCGCCGATATCAATGATTTTCAGACGGCTTCCTTCTGGAATATAGTCGTGAATATATTTCATGGAGGTTTGGTATTCCACAATACCATGTCGTCTTGTCAGCCGCTTGTCCTCATTAAATTTATTATAATATTCGTCTAACTTTCCCATGAAAATTTCCCCTGAACCTCATTTTTTGAGTATAGTGTACAATGGATTTCAAAGAAATAAAAGAGAAAATTGAAAAATAGCGTTGTTGAAAACGGAAAATACCGCTGTCGAAAATTGAAATCTACGCTGTTTTTGGAAAGGGAATTGTATATTTTTCTTTCTACTGCTATAATGTAACAGTAATTTATATAGAAAGAGAAGGTAAAATACATGGGTGGTTTTTTTGGCGTTGCGTCAAAGCAGAATTGTAATTTTGACCTGTTCTTTGGGACAGATTATCATTCACATTTAGGTACAAGAAGAGCCGGCATGGCAGTCTATGGAGAACAGGGATTTTCAAAATCAATCCATAGTATTGAAAATACGCAGTTTCGGACGAAGTTTGAGAAAGAACTTGCTAATCTGGAAGGAAATTATGGGATTGGCTGCATTTCGGATTTTGAGGCGCAGCCGATTTTGGTTCGTTCCCATCATGGCACTTTTGCCATTACGACGGTCAGCAAAATTAACAATGCGGAAGAGCTTGCAAAGGAAATCTTAGAGGACGGAACCCATTTCTTTGAGATGAGTAATGGGGAAATCAATCCGACGGAACTGGTTGCCTCTCTAATCAATCAGAAAGCAAATTTAATTGAGGGAATCCAATATGCATTGGAAGCCATCGACGGATCGCTGTCGCTTTTGATTTTAACACCGATGGGTATTTATGCTGCCAGAGATAAAATGGGTAGAACGCCGGTTATTTTAGGAAAAAAAGACGGTGCGCGGTGTGCATGTTTTGAAAGTTATTCCTTTTTAAATCTGGAATACCAGAAAGACAGGGAACTTGGACCGGGTGAAATTGTCGTGTTTGATGAAAATACATGCCGGACGTTAGTCCGTCCGGGCAGTGAAATGAAAATCTGTACATTTCTCTGGGTTTATTACGGATATCCTGCCGCATCGTATGAGGGCGTCAATGTAGAAGAGATGCGATATAACTGTGGCAGATTATTGGCAGGAAGAGATAATGTCGAAGCGGACATCGTCGCAGGGGTACCGGATTCCGGTACAGCCCATGCAATCGGATACGCAAACGCCTCCGGAATCCCATTTTCCAGACCGTTTGTAAAATATACGCCGACATGGCCGCGTTCTTTTATGCCGACCATCCAGACGCAGAGAAATTTAATTGCCCACATGAAACTGCTTGCTGTGCACGAACTGATTCAGGGGAAACGGCTTTTGCTAATCGATGATTCGATTGTGCGGGGCACGCAGATGAGGGAAACGACAGAGTTTCTTTATGAAAGTGGCGCAAAGGAAGTACATATTCGTCCAGCCTGCCCACCGCTGCTGTTTGGCTGCAAGTATTTGAACTTTTCCCGTTCTTCCTCAGAAATGGAACTCATCGGCAGAGTTGTAATTAACGAACTTGAGGGCGGCGAAGTGACAGACGAGGTACTTCAGGAATATGCAGATCCGGACTCAGAGAAATATGAAAAAATGGTAGAAGGAATTCGTAAAAAATTGAATTTTACATCTCTTAGATACCATCGTCTGGACGATATGCTCGAATCTGTCGGTATTGATCCGGACAAACTCTGTACCTATTGCTGGAATGGAAAAGAATAAAAAATGTGGCCTTTGGATATCATTCGTAAGGAAGATATTCCAAGCAATTTACAGTTTAATATAGATGTTTGGCTTTTTGAAACGGTATAGTCTGTGGCTATACCGTTTTTACAGTTTCTATCCCTTATTTTGTGTCTGAATGTACTTTGATCAATTCATGCGTTTATCATTTTATCAGGATAATAAGAGTTACCTCCACTCGTTATTAGCAGCATACCATTGTTCTGTAAACTCTTTTCTTTTTACCGATGCTGTAAACGGTTTCGTCAGGAAATCTTTTACAGATGCGGCAATATCAGCCATTGAGTAACACCTCCATTACATTCATAACTTTTGCATAAAGTTTCATTTCCTTTGCGTATTTCGAGAGGTGAGCAAGATTTTTATTTTTATCTGTTGCGTATGCGTTGACGGCTTTATTAAAAATTTCGCTGTCAAGTTTTGTTCGATACTTAAAACAATCGCATATTGTGCGTTCTCGGTCATATACAGCAAGCGCTACGCCGTTAAAATCATCTGTGACTTTTCCCAGTTGAAAAAATTGTTTTTGAATATAGTAAGCTTTTATCGGGAACTCCTCTATTTTTTTTATGGAACGGGACGCTGTTCTTGGCACAGCAACAGACCATTTTCGGGGAGCAAAATCACTATATCCATAATGAAACAAAGCCGATTCCAAACAAACAATTCCTTGTGGAAGAAGTTCCCGTATCAACTGTTCCTCTGTAATTTGATTGTTTTGTGGAAACTGATAGACACCTCGTCGGATTCTTTCGATAAAACCTTCTTTACAAAGTGCAGCCACATCATAATTTTTGATACCTTTTGCGGTAAAATCAGCGGTTTTTGCAATACCGCCTTTATTTTTTAGTACCATTTTTACAATTTCTTTTTTGTTCAAGGAAACACCAACTTTCTACACGCAATTGCAAAATATTGTATGCACTTATTGTAACATGAACGAAAAGTAATATCAATAATTAACGATATAAAAGATAGTATATTGGTAATTATTCAGTCTTCAGCCATACCGGCTCGAATCCGCAGATAAATCAGCAGCTTCTCATTGAATGGTTACGCGTCTTGTGTTTTTCATCCATCTTTTTTATAATAATTTTATAAACAACGCAGGAGGATTGAAGTTTGAAACAAATAAGTAGTGGTTAGATATTAAAAAAGAGCATAGCAAATAAGCCATCATTCGGTGGCTAAAAA